>JAYTHN010000136.1:0-5333 GCA_043732505.1 Methylotenera sp. | reverse complement strand
GGTTCTATTACTTCTATCCAAGCGGTTTATGTGCCAGCAGATGATTTGACCGATCCATCACCAGCGACAACGTTCCAGCATTTGGACTCAACAGTGGTATTGTCACGTGACATTGCCTCTTTAGGTATCTACCCAGCGGTCGATCCATTAGACTCAAGCTCACGTCAATTAGACCCATTGGTAGTTGGTGAAGAGCATTACAACGTAGCACGTTCAGTACAACAAACATTGCAACGTTACAAAGAATTACGTGACATTATTGCGATTTTGGGTATGGATGAGTTGTCAGCTGAAGATAAATTAGCTGTTGGCCGTGCACGTAAAATCCAACGTTTCTTGTCACAACCATTCCACGTGGCTGAGGTGTTTACTGGTGCGCCAGGTAAATACGTGCCATTAAAAGAAACCATCAAAGGCTTTAAAGCCATCGTTGCTGGTGAGTATGATCATTTGCCTGAGCAAGCTTTCTACATGGTGGGTGGTATTGAAGAAGCAGTAGAAAAAGCAAAAACACTTAATTAATTTTATCGTCGCTTAGCCGCGTTGCGCGGTACTCGCTTCTTTGCCGCACAAATGTGCTTTCTGCGTCGCTCCGTTCCGTGCGCGTTGCTTTGCTTAGATGGAAATGAATAAATAGTTACTGACTAAAGAGAAAATTATGGCAAATACTGTTCACATCGATGTAGTAAGTGCAGAAGCAAACATATTCACAGGAGAAGCCGAGTTTGTGGTTGCGCCTGCGGGTGCTGGTGAAGTGGGTATTTACCCAAATCACGCGCCGATGATTACGACTATCAAACCAGGTGCATTACGTATTAAGCAAACTAACGTGGCTGAAGAAACATTGATTTTTATTTCAGGCGGCATTTTAGAAGTGCAACCTGGCATGATTACTGTGTTGGCTGATACTGCTGTGCGTGGTCACGATTTAGATGAAGCAAAAGCAATGGCTGCCAAGTTAGCTGCTGAAGAAGCGATGAAAAATCGCACTTCAGATATGGATTATGCAAAAGCGCAAGCTGAGTTATCAGAAGCGATGGCGCAAATTCATGCAATTGAACGCCTTCGTAAAACGCACTAGCTTTAACAGTTAGAGTTAATTTGTATTAGTAGAACATCAGCAAAAAGGCAGCCTAGGCTGCCTTTTTTGTTATACTTTATGAATAAAATCTCGCTTAATTAAATACATTCAAAAACTCAATCAAAACTATGAGTCAATTAAATATTGTTATTCTTGCTGCCGGCAAAGGCATGCGCATGCATTCAAACAAGCCAAAAGTACTGCATGAAATTGGTGGTAAGCCAATATTAGCCCATGTGATTGATTGCGCAAAAGCGCTCAGCCCGCAAAAAATCATAGTCGTATATGGTTACGGCGGTGAAACGGTACGTGAAGTATTTGCGCATGAAAATATTAGTTGGGTGAATCAGGCGGAGCAACTTGGCACGGGCCATGCGTTACAGCAAGCCGCGCCTTACTTAGACGCTGATGCTAACGCGCTCATTATGTTGGGTGATGTGCCATTGGTAGATGTACAAGCTTGTAAAAGTCTGGTCAAATTTGCCAATAACAAGCTCGCGATTTTGTCCTTCAATAAGGCTGACACTACAGGTTACGGGCATATTGTGCGAAATAATAATTTTGTTACGGCAATTGTAGAACACAAAGATGCTACTGAAGCGCAGCGCGCTATCAATGAAGTCAACACGGGCATTATGGCGATGCCAAATAAATACCTCACAAAATGGTTATCGCAACTTACCAATAAGAACGCGCAAGGTGAATACTACCTAACGGATATTGTTGCGCTAGCCGTAGCGCAAGGTGTAGAGGTCGTCGCAGAAATCACGAATGATGAATGGTCAGTCACTGGAATTAATTCTAAGACAGATCTAAGTCAAATCGAACGTGTCTACCAAACACGTATCGCACAAAAGTTACTGCAACAAGGCGTAACTTTGTACGATGCTGCTCGCTTAGATGTTCGTGGGTCGCTTATTTGTGGTCGGGATGTTGAGATTGATGTGAACTGTGTATTTGAAGGTATTGTAACATTGGGCGATAACGTCAAAATATCCGCTAACTGCGTGATTAAAAATGCAGTCATCAAAGTAGGTGTGCAAATTGCGGCATTTACGCATATTGATGATGCTGATATAGGCGCCAATAGCTACATAGGCCCTTATGCCCGCCTACGACCAGGTACTATACTGCAAAGCGAAACGCATATTGGCAACTTTGTAGAGCTTAAAAATGCGCAAGTAGATGCTGGCAGCAAAGTGAATCATTTAAGCTATATTGGCGATGCGACTATAGGCAAAAACGTGAATATTGGGGCAGGTACGATTACTTGTAATTATGATGGCGCCAATAAATTAAGAACCGTGATTGAAGATGGCGTATTTATTGGTTCAGATTCACAATTGGTTGCGCCAGTCACAATTGGTAAAAATGCGACTATAGCTGCAGGTTCAACCATTACCAGAGATGCACCAGCTGATGCGCTGACTTTTTGCCGTGCGAAAGAACAAAAAACGATAGTGGGCTGGAGGCGGCCGCAGAAGATTAAAAAATGTTTAATTAAAAAATAAAATGTATCTGTAGCTGAGAAAAAATACCATACTCGTCATTTTGAGTGATACAAACAATCCAGTAATTACACTCGTAATAAATTTTGAGGCTAAATAAAAACTAGCCTCAGAATGACGGACTTATATAGAGTTAGGAAAATAAATATGTGTGGCATTGTAGGTGCGGTTGCAAATAGAAACGTCGTTTCAACACTTATAGAAGGCCTTAGCCGCTTAGAATACCGTGGCTATGATTCTGCTGGTATTGCAGTGTTAAACGCTAGTGGTATTGAGCGCGTGCGTGCTGTAGGCCGCGTAGCCGCCATGACTGAGAAAGTTAGTGATGCAAAATTAAGCGGCTTGGTTGGTATTGGTCATACACGTTGGGCAACACATGGCGGCGTGACGGAAAGCAATGCGCATCCTCATGTTTCAAAAAGTGAAATTGCCGTTGTACACAACGGCATTATCGAAAACCACGATGAACAACGCGAAAAACTAAAAAAATTAGATTACGAGTTCACCTCACAAACCGATACTGAAGTTATTGCGCACTTAATTCACTATTATCACAAAGATTTACCGTTATTAGCCGCCACGCAAAAAGCTGTGGCTGAGCTTACTGGCGCATTCGCCATTAGCGTGATTTCAGTGAAAGAACCTGAACACATGATTACCGCCCGTTTGGGTTGTCCGCTGTTGATTGGCTTGGGTGAAGGCGAAAACTTCATCGCTTCTGATGTTTCAGCGGTATTGTCAGTAACACGCAAAGTGATTTATCTTGAAGATGGTGATGTGGCGGATGTTCGCCGTGATGAGATGACAATCTTTGGTCGCGATGGCAATACGGTAGAACGTAAAATTCACATGAGCGATGTGTCACTCGCCAGTATGGAACTTGGCCCTTACGCACACTTTATGCAAAAAGAGATACACGAACAACCACGCGCGCTAACAGATACTATTGAAGCTCTGATAGATGATAATAAATTTTCACCCGCACTATTCGGCGATGCCGCGAGTGATGTTTTTGAACAAGTCGATAGTATTTTGATACTCGCCGCAGGCACTAGCTACTACGCCGGACTCACCGCCAAATATTGGCTTGAGAGCATTGCAAAACTGCCCACCAATGTAGAAATCGCCAGTGAATATCGCTACCGCACCTCAGTGCCTAACCCTAAACAACTGATTGTCACCATTTCACAATCTGGCGAAACGCTGGATACGATGGAAGCCTTAAAACACGCAAAATCTTTAGGACAGTATTTGACCTTAGCAATTTGTAACGTGCAAGAGAGCGCCATTCCACGAGCTTCGCAACTTATTTTTTATACACGTGCAGGCGCAGAGATTGGCGTCGCTTCAACTAAAGCCTTCACAACACAATTAGTCGCTCTCTTCACCTTAGCTGCGACTTTAGCTAAAAAACGCGGCTTACTCAGTGCAGAAGCTGAGCAAGAGAATCTATCAGCCTTACGCCAATTAGCAGGCAGTGTGCAATATGCACTTAACTTAGAGCCGCAAATTCGCGAATGGGCAAAAGCCTTCGCTAATAAACATCATGCGCTATTTTTGGGTCGTGGCATACACTACCCCATCGCGCTAGAAGGCGCGCTCAAGCTTAAAGAGATATCTTACATTCATGCTGAAGCTTATCCAGCAGGCGAGCTTAAACACGGCCCACTAGCGTTGGTAGATAACGATATGCCTGTGGTGGTGATTGCACCGAATGATACTTTGCTAGAAAAAGTAAAATCCAATATGCAAGAAGTCAAAGCACGTGGCGGCGAGCTATTTGTATTTGCAGATGCTGATAGTCACTTTACAGAGTCCGATGGTGTGCATGTGATTCGCACACCACGGCACGTGGGTGTGCTATCGCCAATTTTGCACACTATTCCAGTGCAATTGCTGGCGTATCATGCGGCGTTGTTGAAGGGGACGGATGTGGATAAACCCCGGAATTTAGCTAAGAGTGTGACGGTGGAGTAAGGATGCAAGTAAATAATAAAAGCAATAATTTTGGATTTTTGAGCTTATTGCTGGCTACTTTAGTCATCGTGGCACATTCAGCAGAAATTTAAGATCAAAATAGAAATCGAGAAATATTGACCAATATATTCGGCACTATTACTTTTGGTGAGTTAGCGATTGATTGGTTTTTTCTAATTAGTGGCTTTTTAATTTTAAAAAGTTATTTAAGCTCGACCACCATTAAAAGGTATTTTTGAAGCGTGTATCAAGGATTTACACTGGTTTTATTGTGGCATCGCTATTTTGAATATTTTTATTATTGCCATTATCGGGCGAAATTAAATTAATTATCAATACACCCCTAAGAGAATGGCTTAACAGTATTTGAAGAATTCTAACGCTTATACCACCACAGGTGAGTAACACCCAATACTCTTCATTAAATGGAGCAATGTGGTCAATTTGGCTAGAGTTTGCTATTTATGCATTCCAATTGTGTATATCACCAAGTTTAATAAGCCTAAAACGTATGCCATATTGGCCGTAATGATGATGCTAATATTTTTGTTTACGCAAGTATCGGGCAAAAATATCTGGTTAACTTATGTCCGATTGGACCTTCACCATAAATCAAGATTGATGTTTGCATTTTTGATTGGCGGCTTGTTTTATTTATTGCGTGATAAAGTGGTATGGAATAGAACGCTAAAAAAATATATGTGCATTATTGCTTTTAATAAGCTTAAATTTTAGCTACAGCGCAGAAATTGGTTTAATGACTTTTG
>JAYTHN010000135.1:0-5334 GCA_043732505.1 Methylotenera sp. | reverse complement strand
CTGATTCCAACCATGGCAACGATTGTTGGTTAAACAGTTTAGACATAAAAAATTGGCTCATCCAACCTTAGATTGCATAAAGCCTAAATAAGCTAATCAACTAACCCCATTAAACTAACTAGAAGTAAGGCCACGCCTGGTAGGGGTGGTAATTTAGACTTTTATTTTCGATTCCCGACCCCCGACCCCCACTTTTTGATTCACCTGGCTGGCGTTAAAATTGGCTCGATACGCTAGAAATAATGAAATTAAAACGTATCGCTATCTAGATAATTATTAGTTTGGATAAGTAAACTTGCCGAAAGCGGTCAGTAATTATCGACACTACCGACACTACCGACACTACCGACACTATCGGCTCTATCGGCTCTAATCGGCCCTTCGAGGGAGAGCACTGCAAATGTTTGTATATTCGAGTGTTATAGACATTAGCATGCCATTATGTAATGTTAAAAATCTCATATTACAAGGTTTAAATTTTAGACAGAGTCCAATAGGCAATCTTAACTATTTCGGTATGTGAGAGTCGGCGATGGCAAACTTTCGGAAATTTAGTCTAGTGCTTTAATTTTTCCAAAAGGGTTTGCCTTGCCTGACTCAATATCTTTTAGTGTTATTGGTGGTAATCACTATTTGGTAACATATTGAAATGCACAACATATTAATTAAATATCAAGATGACTAATACTGGCTTTTTATTATCTAAATTTGGGTAACCATAACCCAGTGTAATCTAGCCTTAAATCAAAAAAGCATCCATGGATGCATTTTAGATATTTGTAGGTGTTAGGGTGTAAAACCCACGACTGGCGGATTGTAAGAATGAGACCCTGCCAAATCAGAATCTATACATCACTAGCTATCACATCATAAGTAAGACCTCTTTTACCTACCTAAATAAATAGTTTACATTAATAGCTATCTACTTAAGTCGTAATTTTAACTATTTCATCTACCTTTCATTACAAATTACTTCAGGCAATTTTAACCCTCTTATTTAAGCAATTTTAGACTACCTTATGTTGTTTAGTGTACAGATAAAATCAAGATTCTAATCTAAGATCCTTACCTTGATGGATAAAACGTGAATGCCATTGTGAGCTTTGTTAAACAATCGCTTCATTTTTATACAATCTAAATAAAATTGGTCGGGTTTACCAATACTCTATGTTTAAGGGCTTGATGCATTTTTCTGATCTTTATGTTTTGGGACTACTTGACTTTGCACAGCAATTTTTTATCAATTTATAAATTTGCACACAAGTAATCGAGGCGACAACGATGTCAGATGCTTCACCTGAATTAATATTTGCAGCCATAAAGAAGATACTACCAACAGTTGAGGAGTGTCATTCAGACCCCCTTTTTGTCGCTACCTTTATTACTGGTAAATTTCATCAAATCTCAAACCAACTCGAACCCATGATTGGCAAATATGGAATTGAAGTGTTGTTTAACCGCTCGCTGTACCTAGCGACTAAGGAGCATCATAAGCTTGTCATGACTGATAAATACTTCGGAAAAGAAGAGCTGATTACCTACCTCACGACGTACTTAGCTGAATGCGAACCGAATGAAGCCATAAAAGTGAGCTTTAACATCCTAGTGAATTTCACTGAGTTGCTCACCTCATTGATTGGTATTTCTCTCACGCAGCGTTTGCTAGTAAGTGTCTGGACAGAAAGACCAACAGTACTTTTACAGGATCACCATCATGAATAACAAAGTATCAATACTTCGTCTTACCACTGGTGTACCAGGTCTAGATTCGGTTCTGGGTGGCGGTCTACCAGAATTCTCTTTTAATGTAATTGTCGGGCCGCCAGGGTCCGGTAAAACTACGCTAGCGCATCAACTCATGTTCCATTTAGCTACACCAAAACACCCCGCACTTTTCTTTACTGTTCTTGGTGAACCGCCATTAAAAATGCTGCGTTATCAACAACAGTTTTCTTACTTTGATTCGGCACGCATCAACGACTCCATTCATTTCATTAACCTAAACGAAGAGGTAGCAACGGGAGATTTACAAAATGTATTACAGCGTATATCCAAAGATGTAGAGACATACTCACCAAGCGCCGTTTTCATTGATTCATTTCGCTCAGGAGTGCTACAAAATCAGCAAGTACTGAATAGTAATCTTGGTATACAAGAATTCATCCAGAAACTTGGTATGCAAATGAGTAGTTGGCAAGCGACTACTTTCTTGATCGGGGGGTTATTTAACGAGACCAGTCTTCATCCAGTATTCACGGTGGCAGATGGATTAATAACACTGAGTCAAAATATTCATCGTAACTCCATGGTACGCCAGATCAATATTCTGAAAATGCGCGGGCAACCAAATAGTCCTGGGATGCATACATTTCGGATTACCGATGATGGTCTACAAGTGTTTCCATCAGCAGTGATGAATGACGACTCTAGTTCATCCATCAGAAAAAATAAGACTACCCATATTAAGGTGCGATTGCCCATGGGTGTTCCTGGTCTGGACGACATGCTAGGTGGCGGATTACCATTGGGCTACTCACTATTGATTGCAGGCCCATCAGGTTCCGGCAAAACTATTTTAGCGACCGCTTTCTTGTCTGAGGGGGTTAAACAAGGTGAAGCTGGAATTATTGTTGCATTTGAGCAAACACCTAGCCAGTCTTGGAATCACAGTATTGACGATATGGTGTCTGCTGGTCAAATTGGTTTAATCAATACACGCTCGCTAGATTTATCAATTGATGAAATTGTTCAGCAACTGATTGATCTTATTCATAAAATGAAGGCCAAGCGTATTGTCATTGATTCATTATCTGGTTTTGAACTTGCCTTGGCGCCAACTTTTCGGGAAGATTTCCGTGAGTCGCTTTTTCGCATGATTGCTGTGCTATCAGGGCTAGGGGTAACAGTGCTTATGACTTCAGAGCTTGAGGATAGATACACAGACTTGCGCTTTAGCCCTTATGGAACTGCGTTTTTGACTGATGCAATTATTGTGCAGCGCTATATCGAGGTGGAAAGTACCCTGCAGCGCGTGATGGCTGTCGTTAAAGTACGTGCCAGTGAGCATAGCAAAGAAATCCGACAATTTGAAATTGATAATGATGGAATCAGTATCGGTCAGCGTGTTCTTAATTATGAGGGATTGCTGGGCGGACGGCCAACCTTGAGACCTTCAATTATCAAATTGAATCGAGTGTAAAGAGAATGAGAGAGATTAAAAACATATTTATAGAACCGATATTAGACTTGCGTTTTAACAATAAAATCATTGCAAAGTCAGGCTTCAGTGATAACAGATAATTTAGCAGAACGTGAAGCTTCTTTGATTGCAAGCCAGCAGGCAATTTTGCTTCGAGAAAAAGAACTAAGTCTGCGGGAGGCGATGCTAAGTGCACAAGTAGAGACAGAAAATGCAAAAGCAGCATTAAATATACTCAACCAAGCTCAACTTCGCGAAGCTAACGAACGTCTTGTCGTTTCGGCGGTACACGCGCAAAAGATGGCTGAAGTTGCAGAAAGTGCGGCGGCACAAATCTCTCATATGGCCCAGCATGATTCGCTGACAGGATTGGCAAACCGCGCACTCATGACAGACCGCCTGGAGCAAGCTATCACACTGGCAGAACGCTATAGCAAGCAAGTGGCGCTTATGTTTTTGGACATCGATCACTTCAAGCATATCAATGACTCGCTGGGGCACGAAGTGGGGGATAAATTACTTTTATCCATCGCAAATCGACTTCAAGCTGGCATCCGCGTGTCAGATACTGTAAGTCGCCATGGGGGCGACGAGTTTGTTGTGCTGTTAAACGAAGTGAATGGCAAGGAGGATGCTGTTAACATCGCAGAAAAGTTACTCAGTGCGATTATAGACCCTCATCTCATAAATGGAAATTCCCTTAAGGTCACCACAAGCATTGGTATTAGCATCTTTCCACACGACGGGAAAAATGCGCAAACCATGATCAGAAACGCGGATACAGCAATGTATGAGGCCAAGAAAAAAGGCCGTAATAATTATCAAATATTTACACATAATATGAACACGCGTGCCGTAGCTCGCCAATTAACTGAGCAAGCATTGCATCAGGCGCTCGATCAGGACGAGTTTATTCTGCATTACCAACCTAAAGTAAGTCTCAGGAATGAACACATTACAGGTGCTGAAGTGCTGATTCGTTGGCAACGTCCAGGACATCCGTTAGTATACCCAATAGACTTTATAAATATTGCTGAAGATTGTGGCTTGATATTACCTATTGGTAACTGGGTATTAAATTCGGCCTGTAGGCAAACACGGGCTTGGCAAGAAGAGGGTCTGAACCTTCAGCAGATTGCTGTAAACGTGTCTGAGAAGGAGTTTCACCATAAAGATTTTCTTACTGGAGTACGTAAGATACTATCCGCTACGGGTCTCAATCCTGAACATTTAGAAATTGAGATTACCGAAAGTGGGATGATACAAGATATCGAAACGACAGAGCTCTTGATTGCGCTGAAAGATCTAGGCGTGGGGATTGCTGTCGATGACTTTGGCACTGGCTATTCGTGCCTGAGTTACCTGCGCCACTTGCCCATCAATACACTAAAAATAGATAAATCATTTGTAGAAGATATTGAAAATGGAAATGGAGAAGCTATCATCAAGGCAATCATAGTGATGGGGTTGAGTCTGAAACATCGTATCGTAGCGGAAGGTATAGAAACGAAAGCACAATTGAATTTCCTGAAAAACTTTAATTGCGCCGAAGGCCAAGGCCACTTTTTTAGCCAAGCTTTGCCAGCGGAAGATTTTGCAAAGTTGTTGATTTCTGGGCTAACAATTAGTTAAGCGTTTTTTAACCCATTGGCTTTACATTCGGTGGTTATCTTTTATTCTATCTTTGAATTTCTCAGTTTCATTGGGTATCGTAAATTGTAGCAATGGTAGGAAGCCATGTTAAGTTGAACCAAAACACCTTGCTTTACAGGGCATCACGGTTAAATCTTATCTTTGCTGATTTCGAAGTAGCCACGTTATTCAAAAATAAAAATACGCTCACATCGTTGTGAACCTTTTAAATGTTAAAGGCGTGCCTCTACTGGATAAATCGCTGCAAGCCTTACGGATGGCTGTTATTAAACTCCCCATTTATGCTGTGTACACCACACTTTATAAATTAAAGTACAAACCTATTCAGACTTACAAGAGGTAGAAATGCATTCTTGGTGTTATCTACACCTCAGAGTCCGCCATGGGCCGACCGCAGTCCTTATGACTCCAAATCAAGCCGCTTTAAAGCAGACATTCATTAAATAAGTTAAAGTTAATTTTGGAAACGTTATCAGAAGAAA
>JAYTHN010000134.1:0-1518 GCA_043732505.1 Methylotenera sp. | reverse complement strand
CTGCCAGCACATCGATACCATCGCGGAACGGAAAGAATGCGTCTGAAGCTACTACTGAATTATTTAGTGATAATCCCGCGTTTTGTGCTTTAATCACGGCGATTTTAGTACTATCTACGCGGCTCATTTGGCCTGCACCTACGCCTAAAGTCATGCCATTGCCACAAAATACAATGGCGTTAGATTTCACATATTTAGCTACGCGCCATGCGAATAACAAATCTGCTATTTCTTGGACTGTAGGTTGTTTTTTTGTGACTACTTTTAAGTCAGACTGACTAATTTCATGGTTATCAGCAGTTTGAATCAATAAACCTGAACCCACGCGTTTGGTTTCATGTGAGTTGCGTCCTTGTTCAAAAGCAGTAGCACCGCATTTGGGTAAAGCTATTTTAAGCAAACGCACATTGGCTTTAGCGGTTAATATCGCCAATGCTTCAGCCGTATAATCAGGTGCAATCAATACTTCAACAAATTGCTTGCTTACGGCTTCAGCTGCAGCATTATCAACCGTGGTATTAAAGGCAATAATCCCGCCAAAAGCGCTGTTTGGGTCAGTTTGAAATGCTTTTGAATAAGCTTCTAGCGCATCTTTACCTAATGCTACGCCACATGGGTTTGCATGTTTAACAATCACGCAAGTAGTAGTATCAAATGATTTTACGGTTTCCCAAGCGGCATCAGCGTCGGCGATATTGTTATAACTTAACTCTTTACCTTGTAGCTGTTGTGCAGTGACAAGTGAGCCTGGCGCAGGATATAAATCACGATAAAAAGCAGCTTGCTGATGCGGGTTTTCACCATAGCGTAAATCTTGCAACTTAACAAAATGACCATTGGTTTGCGCAGGGAAGCTGCTACGTGAACCATCGGTATTAAATGATGATAAATAATCGCTAATGGCGCCATCATAATTACTAATGCGGTTGAATGCGGCGATTGATAAAGCAAATTGCGTCGCTTGGCTTACGACGCCACCTGTGCTTTTTAGTTCAATCATGACATCTGCATATTGACTAGCATCAGTCAGCACTGCCACATCTTTCCAGTTTTTAGCGGCAGAGCGCACCATGGCTGGTCCGCCAATATCAATATTTTCAATCGCGTCTTCTAATGTGCAATCTGGTTGCGCTACAGTCGCTTCAAACGGGTAGAGATTCACTACAACCATGTCGATATTCGGAATATTGGCTGCGCTCATGGCTGCGACATGTTCAGGTAAATCACGGCGCCCTAAAATGCCGCCATGTACTTTTGGATGCAGCGTTTTCACGCGACCATCGAGCATTTCGGTAAAACCTGTGTAATCACTCACCTCAATGACTGGAATCTGATTGTCACGAAACAATTTTGCCGTACCGCCAGTAGATAAAATCTCTATGCCCAAACTAGTTAAGTTTTTTGCGAAATCGATGATGCCTGTTTTGTCAGAAACGCTGACGAGCGCTCGTTTGATAGTTGCCATGATGTAACTCTAAAAAAGTGGTAATTGATAATTGAGGTTGTGAATAAAAGAAA
>JAYTHN010000133.1:0-5401 GCA_043732505.1 Methylotenera sp. | reverse complement strand
GTAAAATATCTACTAAGGCGCGTGCAGCCGTACTTTTAGCCGTGCCTTTATCACCGCGAATCAATACGCCACCTAAGCTAGGGTCAACCGCACAAAGTAATAAGGCGGTCTTAAGTTGCGACTGTCCAACTATCGCTGAAAAAGGGAAATTTACTCTATTCATAAAAAATCACTCAATTGGCTTATGCACTGCGTGGGCTTTCGCCGCGTGCTTCTAACATGGTTTCGCTGCTTAAAAACAAATCACGTAACGACTCTAGCGACTCAGCTTTTGGCGCTGACCACATACCGCGCTCCGCCGCTTCTAGCAATCTTTCTGCAATCGCATTTTGCGCCCATGGGTTCGCTTCTTGTAAAAATTCTTGCATCACTGGGTCAAAGGCGTATTCACTGGCGACTTGCTCATACATCCAATCTTCCATCACTTTAGCTGTTGCATCGTAGCCGAACAAGTAATCCACCGTTGCAGTTAACTCCAAGCCACCTTTATAGCCATGTTTGCGTATGCTATCTAGCCATTTTGGGTTCACCACGCGCGAACGAAATACGCGTAAGGTCTCTTCTTTAAGGTCGCGCACTTGCGCCTTGTTTTGATTATGACTATCGCCGAAATAATGGCGTGGCTGCTGCCCAGTCAATGCACGTATAGTGGCAATCATGCCACCATGAAATTGCAAATAATCGTCGCTATCAAAAATATCATGTTCACGATTATCTTGATTATGCAGCGCCACTTGCACACCAGATAAGCGTACTTTAAAAGCCTCGCGTTCATCTGCGCCTTGTACATGACGCGTATAAGCATAGCCGCCCCAGTTGATGTAAGCTTCCGCAAAGTCTTGATCGACTTGCCAGTTTTTCTCTTGTATCAAGGGCAAAATACCGGCACCATAGCTGCCAGGTTTGGCGCCAAATATACGGAAACTGGCACGACTTTTTGCCGCCTCCTCATTTATGCCTTTGCCTATCCATTGCGCTAACTCTTCTAAATAATGTTTTTTAACAAAATTTTCAGTGAGCGGCTCATCAAGCGCGATCACAGCTTGCACAGCGTCATCAATCAAATTGACCAATTGTGGAAACGCATCGCGGAAAAAGCCGCTAATGCGAGTAGTCACATCAATACGCGGGCGTTTAAGCTCTGTTAGCGGTAGCACTTCTACACCAATCAGCTGGCGATTTTCTGGTCGCCAAACGGGCTTAATGCCCATTAACGCTAATATTTGTGCCACATCATCACCATGCGTACGCATCGCACTAGTACCCCAAATACTGATGGCTACACTTTCAGGATACGTGCCGGTTTCTTTCAAATGTCTTGCCAATACTTCATGCGACAATTGCTGGCCAACTCGCCAAGCCGATTGAGAAGGCACGCTGCGTGGGTCAACCGAATAAAAGTTTCTACCAGTTGGCAATATATGCGCCATGCCTCGTGTAGGCGCACCACTAGGGCCCGCTGGCACATAACCACCCGACAACCCAATCAGCAGAAAATGAATTTCGTCGGTGGTACTTATAAGGTTAGGCACTAAAGTGTTGCAGGTAAATTGCAACACTTTACGCAAACCTTCAAAACGTTTATTTTCTTGCAGTATTGAGGTTGAAACGATTACAGGCACACGCTTTTTAAGCGGCTGTTTAAGTCCACCCATTAAACTAACTGATTTTAACTTAGCAACGGGTTGAAATAATGTGCGGATAGACAAACTATTTTCTTCAGGCAAATGCCCAAACAAATTCTCTAACACTTCATCAATCATTACCGCGTTAAAATTACTCACTTGAAGCCTTATTAATAGCTTGCCACATAAGTCATCAACCGCTTCAATTGCGTCAGAGCGAGTCACTACTGGGCGCTGCGCAATCTCAGCAAGGCTATTGACCACATTGATGCGTCTACCACGCTCTTCTAGCAGCATATCGATTTTTAAGCCAAAGATACTTGCGACTTCTTCTTGCAATCCAGGCACATCCTGATTGGGTAAGCGTGTTAGCGATAACAGCATATCGACCATTTGGTTATCCGCAGGTGCTTGACCCAGAATATGCAGGCCATCGCGAATCTGCGCGGTGCCTAATTCACACAAGTAACCATCTAAATCTTCAATTAAGTGCGCAATATCAGCGCCATCCATAGTGCCTAGCTCGCTTGGTAAGGCCTCATCATGATGGTGATGGTCGTCGTGATCATGCTCGTGATGGTGTTCGTGGTTATGTCCGTGAGCGTCATCATGGTCGTGGTCATGCTTAATTAATTTAAGCTGCAAATCACTATCAAGATTCGTTTGTTTCATCAAATCCCAAATTTGTTGCTGTAGCAACGGCAATTTAGCTGGGTCTAGCACTTCTACTTGATAATATTCATCTACTAATTGTGTGAGTTGCGCTAATGCACCGTAAGTATCCGCAGTGGTCATCGGTGGCATTAAATGGTCAACGACTACAGCATGCGCTCTGCGCTTAGCCTGCGCGCCCTCTCCCGGGTCATTGATAATGAACGGATAGAATAGCGGCATGTCATCTAACAGCGCGTCTGGGAAGCAATCGGCAGATAATCCCACGCCCTTGCCCGGCAACCACTCCAGCGTGCCATGTTTGCCCACATGCACAATGGCATCGGCCTGAAAAGTACTCTTAAGCCAACGATATAGCGCGTAATAATGATGCGTGGGCGGTAAATCTGGCTGATGGTATATGGCATCAGGATCCATGCCGTAACCGCGTGGCGGCTGTAGCGCAACAAATGTGTTACCAAACGTCATACCCGCCAATACAATATGACCATCCTGCACATAAGCGCTACCTGGCGCCTCGCCCCATTGCACGACCATTTTCTGCTGCATTTCTAATGGCAGTTCAGCAAACCATTGTTTATATTGGGCAACAGGTACGCGCCCTGTGGCATTCTTTAGTTGGTCGGTGGTTAAATAAGTTTGGTCATAAGCACAGCGGTCTATCAGTTGGTGTATCAACGCTGTACCAGTTTTAGGTAAACCCTCAATGTTATAACCCTTGGCTTGCATCGCATGCAATATCGCAATCAACGAAGCTGGCGCATCTAAGCCCACTGCGTTGCCGATTTGCGAAGCCTTGCTGTTTGCGTTAGTAAACATGAAAGCGATACGTTTGGCTGAGTTTTTCTTATGTTTTAACTGCGCAAAACGTGCTGCTAAGCCAGCTATTCTGACGACACGGTTTGTCACTGGCTCATATTCAACAGGCTCCTGCGGCAAACCAGCTGCATGCGCCTTAAACGAGATAGGTACGCCGATGATGCGCCCATCGAACTCAGGCAACACCACGTTCATTGCGGCATCCAAAGGCGTCATGCCACGTATAGATTGCGTCCATTGCTGTAAGGTCATGCCGCTAGTCATAGCTTGTAGCACGGGGATATTAAGATGTGCCAAGGCAGCAACAGACCAACCCGCAGGCGTAGTCGCCCCAGCCGTAATCTGACCCATAGCGAAAGACGTGGTATTAATTAACACATCAATATGCACGTCTTTATGCAGACCTTGAGTGCTTTCAAAATAACGTAATCCTGTAGGTAAATTGGCGCCATCACTACCTGCTCGCAATGATGAAGTAAACACAGGCAATACGTTTAATCCTTTGGCTTCCAGCGCGTCAACCAGCGCATCGATAAACCGCGTATTTCCACTTAACCAATGCGCACGATAGAAAGCAATGCCGACACTAGGCAAGCATGCATCACGAATCGCCAACCAATCTTCTATAGTGGCATCTTGAGCGAGTTCTGGATGATAAATACCATGTTCCGGCAGCGCACGTGGCGGTTCGTAACCAAATCCTGTGAATAGCAAATGGTCAGATAAATAACGCATTAATTGTGCAATATTCACGCTACCACCTGCCTGAAAATACATCATGGCAGCTTGCAACACGTCAGGCGAGACACTGGAGAATGCGAGTAATTCAGGGTCAGGCTCACTTGTGCCACTTATAGCAATTAAGTAGCAGCCACGCTGCTTAGCTTGATTCACTAATTCAGCAAACCCCTGTATAGCACTTAAACGACCTAACACACGCAGTATGATAATCTCAGCCGAAGCAATACTATCGGGAATAGTGTTTACGTTTACTGGCGTCGAATCTTGAGCTGCTTCACTCTCAACCTCTTGCAAGTTAACCCCTGCATACTGCGGAAAATCAGCAGGCAAAAGCTTGTGCGCACTATACAACATCGCAAGGTCACTTGGCGCGTGCGTAAGCAGTACGATACGCGCAGTAGATTTTTGCAAATCAAGCATTGATGGTAGTTCCATCTGTATTTAGCACTGCATCATCAATATCAACTTCACCAAGCTTATGGAATATTAAATCTTCTACCAGTTGCCCTTGTTCAAGATGCTCGGTCACAATGCGATTTAAAGCGACTTCATCCTTACATTGATACCAAACACCTTCAGGATAAACGACCACTAACGGCCCTTTGTTTTTGCACACCACCATACAATGCGTGCGTGTGCGCTTAACACGTAAATTTGGACGCGCATCGATGCTATCGCCCAAGCGTTTAAACATCGCTTCCGCTGCTAAGCCACCCTCAGTACAAAGCGGGCCTGTGCACATTAATATATGTCGAGTATGAGTTCTCATCGCAATTCTTTTAAATGATGCTGGTCACTGTTTGAGCTTTACTTATCAATTATTTAATTCAAAAATAACATACGTCATTTTTAAATAATGATTGATAAAGCAAATACTTGTCGTGGGAGGAAAAACAAAAGACGGATGCGAAAACAGGCAGCCATCGATGTCGCCCTCCGCAACACAATGCTAGTAATTTAATGTCTAAGGCAGGTATTCGGGCTTGTGGGTTACATCTTTAAATGTATAAAGAGGACTTACTTACCGTTGCGGGGGCAGCACAGGCATTGTAAAACGCACCTGTTTCCCTTTTCACTTAGCCATTAAATGGCATCAGTACCCTAGATGAATGATTATAAATTACTTAGCTGGTTTATCCTAAATAATTTACAGACAAGCACCACTTAAACATCGACGTTAAATATGTTAGCATTTCACTTAATTGGATATAATAAATTTGTGTAACACTTCTGAAAGTAGAAAATCATGTCATTAAATATTAGCGTTATTGATCATTTGGCAACACCTTCATTAACCACTCTAAAAGAGAAAGTATTGACCAGCCTGTTGGCAATCACGTTAGGTGCGGTTTTAATTTACTGTGCTGGCTTCTCAGAGATGTCTCAATTACACAATGCTGCGCACGATGGACGCCATTCTGCTGGCTTTCCTTGTCACTAGGCGCTGTGATTAACTGGAGTGCGTTTAAACGTATTGTTGCAACTGCTACATTATCTGGTGTACTCACTGGACTATTGTTAACGGCAGTTCAGCAACTACAAAT
>JAYTHN010000132.1:0-5415 GCA_043732505.1 Methylotenera sp. | reverse complement strand
ACAATACGCTCGCCCGTGAAAAACAAACATTCACGCCAATTGTTGCAGGTAAAGTCAGTATGTATGTATGTGGCATGACGGTTTATGATTACTGTCATTTAGGCCATGCGCGCGTGATGGTAGTATTCGATATGGTTAGCCGCTGGTTACGCGCTTCTGGATATGCAGTGACTTATGTACGTAATATCACCGATATTGATGACAAAATCATCAAACGTGCGAATGAAAATAAGGAAACCATACAACAGTTAACCCAGCGTTTTATTGATGCGATGGATGAAGATTCGGCTAAATTAGGCGTTATCCGTCCTGATTTAGAGCCCAAAGCTACTGAGTCTATAGATGGTATGTTGAGCATGATAGGCACGTTGATTGATAAGGGTTTTGCTTATGCCGCGTCTAATGGCGATGTCTATTATTCAGTGAATAAATTTGAAGGCTACGGTAAGTTATCGGGCAAATCGCTTGAAGATTTACGCGCGGGTGAGCGTGTAGAGGTCGATACGCATAAAAAAGATGCGATGGACTTTGTATTATGGAAAGCCACAAAACCTAATGAGCCCAGCTGGCCTTCGCCCTGGGGTAATGGTCGTCCAGGCTGGCATATTGAATGTTCAGCCATGAGTGCGCATCATCTAGGTGAGCATTTTGATATTCACGGTGGTGGTCAAGATTTACAGTTCCCGCATCATGAGAATGAAATCGCGCAATCAGAAGCGGCGCACAGTCATGATGGCAAAACCTGCCAAATGGTGAGTTACTGGATGCACAATGGCTTTGTAAGAGTCGATGATGAAAAGATGTCCAAATCATTGGGCAATTTTTTTACGATTCGTACAGTGTTAGAAAAGTACAAAGCTGAAGTCATCAGGTTCTTCATTTTACGTGCGCATTATCGCAGCCCATTGAACTATTCAGACAAACACCTGGATGATGCCAAATCAGCACTTAGTCGCTTGTATACTGCTTTGCGCGATTTTGATGAGGTTGTTGATACTCCAGTTGATTGGCAACAGCCACAAGCGGTAATCTTTAAGGCGGCTATGGATGATGATTTCAGTACATCAGAGGCTATGGCGGTATTGTTTGATTTGGCTAATGAATTGAATAAAACTAAGCAACTAGAAACAGCTAGTTTACTTATGAGCTTAGGAAAAGTTTTAGGTTTATTGCAATCTAATGCAACTGAGTATTTACAGGGTGAAGTGGATGTTAGTCCTTCAAGTGGAGCTGTAATTATCACTGGTCATGCACCAACAATTACACAAGGCATAGGCATTGAAGCTATTGACCAAATGATACTTGGTAGACTTGAAGCCAAAAAATCTAAAAACTTTGCCGAGTCTGACCGTATCCGTAAAAAGCTTGCAGATGCAGGCATCATTTTAGAAGATTCACCACAGGGTACAACATGGCGCCGTGCTTAATAGTAATCGCCTCATATAAAAATTAAAAAAGGAATAATCGATGCCCGTTAATTTAACCGCTCCTGCTGCGCATACGTTGTTGCCCATCAAAGGGGTAAAGCTCGGTTTTGCAGAGGCACATGTGCGCAAGCCTAACCGTAAAGATGTGTTGGTCATCACGCTTTCAGAGGGTTCAACGGTCTCTGGCGTGTTTACCAAAAATCAATTCTGCGCCGCGCCAGTTTTGCTATGCAAAGCACATTTAGCCAGTAATCAGCCTATACGTGCTCTGCTGGTGAATACGGGCTGTGCCAATGCTGGTACGGGTGAAGATGGCATGCAACGCGCGGCATTAACTTGTGAGGCATTGGCTGCAGCGCTAGATATTCTGCCCAAACAAGTGTTACCGTTTTCAACTGGCGTGATTTTAGAGCCTTTGCCTGCGGATAAAGTGATTGCTGGCTTGCCGGCCGCCATTGCTAATTTAAAAGAAGATAATTGGTTAAATGCCGCTGAAGCGATTATGACTACCGATATCGTTGCAAAAGGCACCTCGCGACAAATCATATTATCGGGCCAGAAAGTCACAGTGACGGGCATTTCCAAAGGCTCAGGCATGATACATCCCAATATGGCGACCATGCTGGGCTATATTGCGACCGATGCGGCCATCACGCAAAGCGCCCTCGATGAAATGATTAAAGAGTTAGTCAATGAGTCGTTCAATTGCATTACTATCGATGGTGATACTTCAACTAACGATGCATTGATTTTGATGGCAACAGGCCAAGCAAAAAACTCTGAAATAGAGATAAATTCTACAGGTTACTTGGCCATTAAAGAATTAATCACAGAAGTGGCGATTGAGTTGGCGCAAGCAATAGTTCGCGATGGCGAAGGCGCGACAAAATTCATGACAGTAAAAATTGAAGGTGGTCGTGATGAAGCAGAGTGCCGTAAAGTGGCTTATGCCATCGCACATTCACCGTTGATTAAAACTGCATTTTTCGCGTCGGACCCCAATCTAGGCCGCATTTTAGCCGCGATTGGTTATGCGGGTGTTGATCAGCTAGATGTGAATGCGCTCAAGCTTTATTTAGGTGATGTGTTAGTTGCAGAAAATGGCGGTAGGGCAGCAGCTTATCTTGAAGAGCAAGGCTCTGCTGTGATGAAAGAACCAGAAATTTTAGTGCGAGTAGATTTAGCACGCGGTAACGCAACTTGTACGATTTGGACATGTGACTTTTCGTATGATTATGTGAAAATCAATGCGGATTATAGGTCCTGATGGCAGATTTTAATAATTTAATTGACCGTGCTGAAGGCATGCTGAATAAGCTAGAGGGGTTATTACCAGCTTCACCAGAATTACCAGATTGGTCTGCAATCGCTTGGCGTTGGCAGCATAATAATGCCCGAGGTTACTTAGAAACGATACCGCATCCGCACATCATTAAATTGGATGATTTGCATAATATTGATGCCCAAAAAGCAGAAATCGTCCGTAACACAGCGCAATTCGTGCAAGGCTTCACTGCCAACAACGTATTGCTAACCGGTGCGCGTGGCACAGGTAAGTCTTCCGTCGTAAAAGCGCTGTTGAGCCAATTTTCACAAGATGGTTTACGTGTAGTTGAAGTAGACAAACAAGATTTGACTGACTTACCACAAATTACAGCTTTATTACGCGGTCGTGTTGAGCGCTTTATCGTGTTTTGTGATGATCTTTCTTTTGAAACTGGTGATGGTGGCTATAAAGCCCTTAAAGTGGTGCTCGATGGCTCTATGGCAGTGACTTCTGATAATATTTTAGTCTATGCCACATCGAATCGCCGTCATTTATTGCCAGAATTTATGGCAGAAAATCTCGAGACCCAACACTTAGGTGGCGAGATTTACCCAGGTGATGCCGTAGAAGAAAAAACGTCACTCTCAGATCGATTCGGCATGTGGTTATCATTTTATTCTTTTGATCAACAAGAGTACTTAATCATCGCGGCGCAGTGGTTAAGGCATTACGGCGTTCAAGTATTTGATGAAGAAGCGAGCCGCGCTGCACTCCAGTTGTCGCACACGCGCGGTTCACGTAGTGGTCGGGTGGCCTATCAGTTTGCGCGAGACTATGCAGGTAGACACTCTTTGAAGAAGACTTCAGTTAAATAAGTGGTTAGCAGTTCGCTATTCATGAGCAAAAATAAGATCATCAATCCTGCAACAATCACTAATATTACCCATGCGGCTGTAGGTGTCATTATGCATGCGAATGGCTTAGTGTTGTTGGCTGAGCGCCCAGTTGGTAAGCCTTGGGCAGGTTATTGGGAGTTTCCCGGTGGGAAGATAGAGGCGAGTGAAACTCCCACACAAGCTTTAAAGCGTGAGCTAAAAGAAGAGCTCGATATAGAAGTCACCACGCTATATCCTTGGCTCACGCGTTCATTTGATTATCCTGCTAAATACGATGCTATTGTTAATCTAGAGTTACCTGCTAAAACGGTGAAGCTATACTTTTTTATTGTTGTGGCATGGCAAGGCGAGCCGTTTGGTTTGGAAAAACAAACGATCAGCTGGCAAAATCCAGAAAAAGTGCTGGTGAGTCCGCTGTTGCCAGCAAACTCACCAATTTTTAGCGCATTGAGTTTATCTACTGTATATGGCATTACTAATTTAGCTGAATTAGGCGAAGACTTGTTTTTTGAGCGACTTAAGACCGCCTTAGACAATGGTTTAATGATGATTCTAGTGCGAGAAAAGCAACTTTTAGCGGAGGATTTATTGTTATTCGCAGAGCGTGTGATTGAACTGGCAGGGCCATATGAGGCTAAAGTGTTCATTCACTCAGATGTGATATTAGCTAAGAAGCTACAAGCAGCCGGGGTGCATTTCACAAGCCATGATTTAATGCAGCTCTCAAATAAGCCTCAGCAGATGCTGTGCGGTGCATCCTGCCATAACAGCGTAGAGCTTGCCCAAGCAGTTGCGCTTGGTATGGATTATGTGTGGTTGTCTCCCGTACAAACGACTCGTAGTCATATAGATGCTGAGCCGCTAGGCTGGGATGGTTTTAGTGATTTAGTTGCTGGGTTTACGTTACCCGTATATGCCCTAGCCGGCATGAAATTAGGAGATTTACACACCGCTAGGTCACATGGGGCACATGGCATTGCAATGCAACGTGATATTTGGGATGATAGTTTTAGTTAACTTAAGGTATCAGATAAAATAACTATTTAGCCATGGTTTTCATGTCATACTCACCTGTGGATGCTTGCGGTGAAGCTTGTACTTTTGCTTTAATATTTTGTGTTATTTCAGTTGTATCTTTTTTATCTTTAGCATTGTCACTCGTCGGTTTAAAATGTAATACAAAGCTAACTTCATCATCAATATTCAACGGTTTTTTTAAGTCGAATAACATCAAGTGAAAGCCGCCTGGGGCAAGTATATATGGCTTGTTAGCAGATAATGCTATCGTATCTAGCATGCGCATTTTCATGACATTGCCTTCCATCGACATGCTGTGTATTTCCACACTTTTAGTCACATCACTCTCAATTTTCACCAATGTAATGTCTTGTTTGCTAGTGAATGTCATATAGGCAGCACCTACTGCTTGGCCAGCATTCGTCGGCCGTACCCACGCATTTTGAATTGAAACAAGTTCTTTACTAGATTGATTTTTTTGCGCTGATATTGGTTTTTCTGCATTTGCCTGAGAAATATTAAAGCTCACTGTGACCGCTATCAGTATTAGATTAAACACATATTTTTGAAGTGAAGATTTATACATCATTTAATATTTTCTTAGTTACGAACCTAATATATGAGTAAAGGCGCACTAATAAATTCAATGATTTAAAATGTCGCTAGAAAAGTCGTCTGCTAAATCCTCAGGTTTTATGGGAACAGGAATCGCATAGCCCTCACTTGCCCAAACGCCTAAGTCAATTAGCTTGCAACGCTCACTGCAAAAAGGCCTGAATGCATTAGTTGGTGCAAATTCTGATAGATT
>JAYTHN010000131.1:0-5418 GCA_043732505.1 Methylotenera sp. | reverse complement strand
TTTAATATGGAAATAATTTAATTTAGCTCGTTATTCCCGCGAAAGCGGGAATCCATGTTTAAGCGGTAGTGAAAATCAAAATGGATTCTCGCTTTCGCGGGAATGACGGATGTGACTGTTAGCGCTTGTTGAGTGGTACGTACGCGCGATTATCAGGCCCCACATATTCCGCATTCGGACGAATGATTTTGTTATCGATACGTTGTTCAATAACGTGCGCCACCCAGCCAGTGGTGCGGGAAATCACGAATATGGGTGTGAACATGCCAGTTGGAATGCCCATCATGTGATAGCTAGATGCGCTGTACCAATCTAAATTGGGAAACATTTTTTTCTCGCGCCACATGACTTCTTCAATACGTGAAGAAACTTTAAAAAGCGTCATATTGCCGTTATATTTACATAAATTGCGGCTAACTTCTTTGATTGATTCATTTCTAGGGTCGGCAATGGTGTACACAGGGTGACCAAAGCCAATAATGATCTCTTTGCGTGCCATGCGTACCAAAATATCAGCTTCAGCTTCATCAGCATTTTTGTAGCGCTCAATGATTTCCATCGCGGCCTCATTCGCGCCGCCATGTTTTGCACCACGTAGAGCGCCAATAGCACCAGTCACGCAGGAATACATGTCGGATAAGGTGCCAGCAATCACACGTGCGGCAAAAGTAGAAGCATTGAATTCATGCTCTGCATACAATACGAGTGACGTATTCATTGCATCTATGTGTAATTGGCTTGGTACTTTGCCATGTAACACATGTAAAAAATGTGCGGCTATGCTGTCGTCATCAGTGTCTACATCTACGCGTTGACCGTGATGGCTAAAGTGATACCAATAAAGCAAAATAGAACCGAAACATGAAATAAGCCTATCGCCTAAATCTTGCCCTGCTTTTGTATTACGATCTGCGGCTTCTGGTTCTAGCGTACCTAGCATCGAGCACGCCGTGCGCATCACATCCATAGGATGCGTGTTTTTAGGAATTTGCTCTAGTACGGTTTTGAGTACAACAGGTAAGGTGCGTAGTTGTTTCAACTTTGCGTAATAAGCGCTAAGTTGGGCTTGATTTGGTAACTCACCATTTATCAAAAGATAAGCGACTTCTTCGAATGTCGATTGTTTTGCGAGTTCAATAATATCGTAACCACGATAATGTAAATCGTTGCCAGTGTGGCCTACGGTGCAGATTGCAGTAGTGCCTGCAGTGACGCCAGCAAGCGCTACGCCTTTTTTCTTTTTAGGTTGTTCAGCCACGTTTTCCATGAATTCCCTCCCGGTTGTATTAATTTACGCAATCAACTGACGTGTTTTTTTGATTAACTTTTCTCTTGTTTAAACAACGCATCTAACTTTTGTTCAAACGCGTGGTAGCCCAAATGCTCATAAAGATCTGCACGCGTTTGCATTAAGTGCACCACATTTTTTTGTGTGCCTTCTTTACGCATGGTTTCATATACAGTTAGTGCTGCTTGGTTCATGGCGCGGAATGCTGAAAGTGGATATAACACCATGCTCACATCTGCAGTGCGTAATTCATCCACGGTAAATAATGGTGTACTGCCAAATTCTGTGATGTTCGCCAGCACAGGTGCGTTTGCAGCAGCGGCAAACTGTTTGTACATGCCAAGCTCAGTAATCGCTTCAGGGAAGATCATATCAGCACCCGCTTCAGCACAAGCGCAGGCACGTTCGATAGCCGATTGCAAGCCTTCTACTGCAAGTGCATCTGTACGCGCCATGATGACAAAATCATCATAAGGTTTTGCATCGACTGCAGCTTTTACGCGGTCGACCATTTCTTCTAAACTGACAATGGCTTTATTTGGGCGGTGACCACAGCGTTTTGCGCTGACTTGATCTTCAATATGTACCGCTGCGGCACCTGATTTGGCAATGCTTTTAACTGAGCGCGCAATATTGAAAGCACCGCCCCAGCCTGTATCAATATCCACTAATAAAGGTGTATCTACTGCATCGGTGATTCTGCGGACATCAATCAATACGTCTTCAAGTGTTGAGATGCCTAAATCTGGCAGACCTAACGAACCTGCCGCAACACCACCACCAGATAAGTAAATAGCTTTAAAGCCGCTTTGGGTGGCGAGCATTGCATGATACGCACTTACTGCACCAATAATCTGTAGTGGTTTTTCTGCTAAAAGAGCAGCACGAAAACGTGCGCCTGCGGTAGTTGATTGTTTCATATTCAATACTCAATAAACTAAATTAAAAGAAGGCTTTAACGGCTTCAGCTGGAATGTCAACTTTGGTTAGTTTGGCTTTTTGCAATACTTCCCAAAAGTAGCGATATGTCGCTCTATCGTGGAGTTCGCCAGCATATTGAATCGGACCCCAGTCGACTTGTTGCGCTGCTAGCAAGATATTCGCGCCGTCTTGCACTTCATCAAAATTAGGTTTCATGGCATCGACAATCGCTTCGATTTGCGTAGGGTAGATACTCCACATACGCAAAAAACCAAATTCATTGCGCGCGCGGCTGGCATCTGAATAAGTCGTCTCAACATTTTTAAGGTCCAGCGTCACGTTATGGGCGGGCACTACGCCATTTGCGAGGGCCGCGGCGACTACTTCAGCTTTAGCGCGAGCTAGTAACTTATGTTCAAACTGCCCAGGACTACGCATGGCTGAGGCCGGAATCGCGCCATGATGACCGCTCACAAAATCCATCAAACCAAAATCTAGGACATGCACCCATGGTAAAGCGGCAATATCATGTACGGCTTTTAATGCACCGTGTGTTTCCACTAAAATATGTACAGGAATCTTACGGCTAATATTATTGGCTTTTGCTACTTGCTGAATGTAAGCAATCATCTCACTGGCTTGCACGAAATTTGTACATTTTGGAATGGTGATATAGCTTAAAACTTGCCCAGCGCCGCTTACCAATATATCAATATCTTGTTGCCAGTGGAGGTGCGTGTAATCGTGAATGCGCGCCCCAGCCATTTGATGTTTATTGGCATCACTATTGAGTACGCGCACGATCATTTCAGCATGCTCGCGCTCTTGGCCTGCCATCGCACCATCTTCACAGTCGCAAGTAATATCAAATACTGGGCCAATCGTTTCTTGCAGCGCTAATGCTTTAAGTATTAATTTTTCGCTGCCTGCAAAGTGCTCACAAGAAGGAATGATAGGAAATGATTTTTCACCACCAAATAATGCTTGGCTTGGGTGCGTTAATGCATGAGTTTGAGTCGTCATAATTACTTTCCTACGTAATATTTAAATAATTGGTCAGTTAAACTTATTAAATTGCTATTTAAATGGCACGTCGTGGCATAAGTACGGTGTAATCTAAATCTAACACCACGTTCGGGTGGTAGGTCGTCTTGCCATTGTTGGCAGCTTCAGTTGTAATGTGTGTCGTGGCGAGTGAATCCGCTACCATGTTTTTAATTCCTACCATGCGTAAACGCAGCGCAGCAATATCGTCTCTAGCAACAATCGTCCATTTGTCTAATACTTCAGTCCACGTGTAAATTGTGTCATCACCAAATGAGGGGTTGCAATGTGTGCCCCCATTGATTGCCGCAATCGTTAATGCATTCTCCAAACCATCATAAGAAAGCGCACGGCATAATGAAATAATGTGGCCGCCATACATTAGCCTGCGGCCAAATGCGGTTTTTTTCATCATCAGGTCATCAAAATGTAGGCGTGCATTGTTTTGATAAAGTTTAGTAGCCAATGTATGGTCACTATCGCTAATCGTCATGCCGGCAGGGTGGTTAATACGCTCACCTATCGTATAGTCATCCCACAAATATTGACCGCCAGTGCTTGAGGTATCAAATTTTCTGGCATTCAGAAAGCTAGGCACATTTAACGCTTCAACTGCAACATGGTCAGGCAAGTATGGTATTACGGTTTCTGGTGCTGGTGCGGTTAAATCTTTTTTATGCACCATGACCCAGCGTATCCATGAAAATACGGGTTGTAGCAACTGATTGGTAGCGACAGAACGCACATAGACCACGCCAGATTTACCGTTAGCGTTTTGTTTGAGGCCAATCACTGTCGAGCTTGTGTTTAGCGTATCTCCAATGTAAACCGGGTATAAAAAATGCACGTCTGCATAACCTAAGTTAGCCACTGCGTTCACAGAGATATCAGGCACGGTTTTACCGAAGGCGATATGAAAAGCCAGCAGGTCATCAACTGGGCGTGTTTTATAACCCAAGGATTGTGCTACAGGTTCCGCCGAATGCAGTACTTGGCGAGCCCCAGTAAGTGCAATATTGAGTGCAACTTCGCCTTCACCTATCGTACGTGGCGTGGCGTGGTTAATCACTTGATTAAGGCGAAAATCCTCAAAGTAATTGCCTGCATTCACTTTACACGTATTGGTATTAGGCTCAGGGTTAGACATAGTTTTCTTCCAGTGCCGTAATCATATCGCTTAGTTTTAATAAGCGTTCAGCAGCTTTCACATGGTGATGCTCTACTAATTTATCGCTCACCACCACAGTGCCTTGGCCAGCTTCATTCGCGGCTTTTAACGCTGCGATGATTTCACGTGCGCTAGCAACTTCGGCGGCTTTTGGTGTGTAAGCATCGTTGCTGTAAGGTAATTGTGCTGGATGAACCAGTGATTTCCCATCAAACCCCATATCACGCCCTAGTCGGCAGGCGTATTCAAACGAATGCATATTTTTGAAGTCGCTAGTAATGCCATCTACCACTGCGCGACCATAAGCACGTGCGGCTAATATCACGAGAGACAAAGACGTTAAGATCGCTGAGCGTTCATGCGTCACTCGAGCATTTAGTTGTGAAATTAAGTCAGAAGTTGCCATGACAATACAGACAATACGGTCAGAAGCGCTGGCAATCTCTTTAGCGTTAAGTACTGCAATCGGGCTTTCTATCATCACCATAATAGGCAAGTGACCACCGCCAGCGGCATCAAGCACAGAGATTGCCGCTAATACATCTTCGCGGGACTCTATATTAGGAAACAAAACCGCATCTACATTAGTCACGGCAATCGCTTTAATGTCATCTGCACCCCATTCGGAATTAAGGTCGTTGACACGCACCACCACTTCACGTGAGCCATAACCACCTTCATTCACAGAACGCACAACGTTCTCACGTGACTGTACTTTACATTCAATCAATATAGGGTCCCCCAGATCTAAAATGACTGAATCTGCATGCAGAGTGCGTGCGCGCTCTAAAAAGTACGTGTTACAGCCTGGTACATAGAGCATTGAGCGGCGAGGGCGAAAATATTGATTCATAACAGTACCTTATATTTTAGCTTTACTACTTTAACCGTTGGCAAGGCTATTTGTATGCAATTAATGATTAAACCTAACGTCAATCTGAATGTTGAATTAAACGCCTTGAACTAACATTTCTGGCCTTAAAAATTAATTTTTTTG
>JAYTHN010000130.1:0-5448 GCA_043732505.1 Methylotenera sp. | reverse complement strand
CTGCGCCACCTCGGCTACGCTGCTCGGTTTGTCTCCGGCTATCTGATCCAACTCGTCGCCGACGTGAAGCCGCTGGACGGGCCGGAAGGCCCGACATCCGACTTTACCGATCTGCACGCCTGGGCCGAGGTTTACCTCCCCGGCGCCGGCTGGGTCGGCCTCGACGCAACATCCGGCCTGATGGCGGGGGAGGGGCATATCCCGCTTGCCGCCAGCCCCGACCCTGGATCGGCGTCCCCCATTTCGGGCACCGTGGACGACTGCGAGACCGAATTCTCGTTCGAGATGACGGTCACCCGCATCAGCGAAACGCCTCGGGTCACCAAGCCGTACACCGATCGGCAGTGGCAGGACATCCTGGCGACCGGCCATCTGGTGGATCGGGCGCTGAAAAGCGGCGATGTGCGCCTGACGATGGGCGGCGAGCCAACCTTTATCTCAATAGATAACATGGATGCGCCGGAATGGAATATCGAGGCGGATGGCGTAGAAAAACGTAAGCTCGCAGGCCAACTCGTAAGACGTTTGCGTGACAGTTTTGCGCCAGGTGGTTTATTGTATTTTGGGCAAGGTAAATGGTACCCAGGTGAGCCTTTACCACGTTGGCAGCTTGCATGTTTTTGGCGAAAAGATGGTAAGCCTATCTGGCACAATGCTGAGTTGTTGGCTGATGAAACCAAAGATTATGGTCTTGACAGCACACATGCTGATACTTTTATCCGTGATTTAGCAAAACGGCTGGGGCTTAAAGGCAGCCACATCTGTGCTGGTTTTGAAGACTCGCTGTACTATTTACTGCAAGAAGGTTTAGTGCCAGACAACCTGAATCCGCTTAAATCTGACTTAAAAGATGATTTGGAGCGCAAACGTTTAACCAAAGTACTTACAGGCGACTTGGGTGCGGCAGTAGGTTTTTTGCTTCCTTTACACTGGAGTCATCAGCGAAATGCATGGAGTAGCAGTGAGTGGAAGTTCAGACGTGGTGAGATGTTCCTCGCACCTGGAGATTCTGCAATGGGCCTGCGTTTACCTTTAAGTTCGTTGCCTTGGGTGGCGTTTGAAGACCGTGATTATGAACCTGAACGAAGTTTATATGAGGCGGTAGCGCCATTAGAAGAAGTTGATGCTGTAATAAGTCGCCGCATCAGCAAGTTCAATAAAGAAAATGAACATGCTAATGAAATGTACGCGGTTGAAGATATTGGCAATCACGATGCCAGTAATGAGGACACTGGTAATGAAGATAAAAGCACTCCAAAAAATCCTGAATTCACGCCACATACTGCGTTATGCGTAGAAACTAGAGGCGGTCGCCTCCATGTGTTTTTACCGCCAACGACTGCATTGGAGCACTACCTCGATATTATTGCTTGCATTGAAGCAACAGCTTCTGCACTCAACCTGCCAGTGGTGATTGAAGGTTATCAGCCGCCACATGATTTAAGGCTCACACGTTTACCAGTCACACCAGACCCAGGTGTGATAGAAGTGAATATTCATCCTGCGGCAAGTTGGAAAGCGCTGGTGCACAACACTAATACGCTTTACGAACAAGCGCGCTTGACAAGGCTCGGTTCAGAAAAATTCATGCTGGATGGTCGGCATACTGGTACAGGTGGCGGTAATCACGTGACGCTAGGTGGTATTACCCCAGCGGATAGCCCAATATTGCGCCGCCCAGATTTACTACGTAGTTTAATTACGTATTGGCAACATCACCCATCGTTATCTTATTTGTTTTCAGGTCTTTTTATTGGGCCTACCAGCCAAGCGCCACGTGTGGATGAGGCAAGAAATGATAGTCTTTACGAGCTTGAAATCGCGTTTCATCAAATGCCAGATGGAGAAGTGCCTGCGCCATGGCTGGTCGATAGATTATTACGCAACTTGCTAGTGGATATGACGGGTAATACTCATAGAAGCGAGTTTTGTATCGATAAGCTTTATGCGCCAGGTTCAGATACTGGACGATTAGGTTTATTAGAATTGCGCGCCTTTGAAATGCCACCACACGCACAAATGAGCTTGATGCAAATGCTGCTGTTAAGAACGTTAGTGGCCAGATTCTGGAAAGAGCCTTACAAAAAACCACTCGTCAGATGGGGTACGCAATTGCATGATAGATTCATGCTTCCGCATTTTATTACGCGCGATATTGAAGATGTCGCAAATGATTTGCAAGCAGCAGGGTATGCTTTTTCTAAAGATTGGTTTGCGCCATTTATTGAATTCCGTTTTCCACGCTGCGGCACGTTAGGTATTCAAGATATTGAACTTGAGTTACGCACCGCGATTGAGCCTTGGCATGTATTGGGCGAAGAAATCACAAGTGGCGGTACTGCCAGATACGTGGATTCATCCGTCGAGCGCCTGCAAGTGAAATTGACAGGGATTACTGGCGAACGTTATGTCGTGACCTGTAATGGTCGTCGCTTACCATTACGCGAAACTGGCACACAAGGCGAGTTAGTGGCTGGTGTTCGGTACCGTGCTTGGAACCCGCCATCTGCATTGCACCCAAGTATTGGTGTGCAGGCGCCATTGATATTTGATGTGATTGACGCGTGGAATGGCCGTTCGATTGGTGGCTGTACTTATCATGTCACCCATCCTGGTGGGCGTAATTATGATAGTTTACCTGTCAATGCGTACGAAGCTGAAGGCCGTCGTGTGAGCCGTTTTACTGTGCTTGAACATACACCTAATGACATCAAGTCACAGAAAAAATCAGCTACAAAAGGCTTGTCTGAAATAGATGCTGTAAAGCTGATGTCACCGCCCACAGAGAACGAAAATCGCGATTACCCATTTACTTTAGATTTACGCTGGCACGCGGCCTAAATATTTCTAGCAATATTTCACCCGCTGATTGGGAGATTCTGAGTCAGCTGATGCATAGTCAGCTAAGTCTCAATCAGCCAAGCAAGTAACATCCACAGATACTTCTAGCTCGTGATCTCTACCACCAAAGATCACGCCTTTTAGTGGTGTAACATCACTGTAATCTCTTCCCCAGCCTAGTGTGATGTGCTGATTACTAGGTAAAACATTGTTAGTAGGGTCAAAATCAAGCCAGCCTTGTTCTGGCACATATACTGAAAACCACGCATGAGATGCGTCTTCGCCTATGGTTTTAGCTTTGCCAGGGGCAGGTAGCGTTTCTATGTAACCACTGACATAACGCGCTGCAAGGCCATGTGAGCGCAGGCAGCCGATTGTCAAGTGCGCAAAATCTTGGCAAACACCGCGCTTATGTTCCAGCACAGTTTCAAGAGGCGTTGCTAGGGTGGTGAATTCTGCATCAAAAGTGAAGTCTTGGTGAACGCGCTGCATTAAATCGTTCACAGTATCTGTTATCGATCTGCCCTCAGTAAATGATGGCAACGCATATTCAGCCAGCTGCGTTGTGGTATGTACAAGTGGAGAATTAAGGGTGTATTGTCGAGCATCTATCATTTCATCTGATAGATTTAATACGGACAAATCTTGTCCTGAAAGCAAGTGTTTTCCTGAAAGAAGGTCTCGAACATTTTCCCAGGAAATTTTATGATAAAAGTCGAGTTGCGCTGGGTCGCCTAGTAGCAATACCTCACTTACTGCAGTCACAGTAAATACTAGATGCGCTTGTTGAACCGAAAAATAGGCGACTTGATTGCCAAAAAAATCTAACCTAGTGCGAAAATCATCCGCATACGGCTCTATATTGAGTGTCGATGAGATGACTTGCTGATTCGCACAATTACGCGGCATTAATCGCGCTTCATTATACGAGAGACTTACGTTCTCGTTATATTCGTAGCTTGTGCTGTGGGTGATTCTGTAATGCATATTAGCTAATCTCGTCTATTCAGTTTTATGTGGGGTAAATCTCAGCGCGTGAGTGCTGCAACTGTCCATGCTGAAAATAAGTGGTCGTCACAGTTTCAGATAAAGTAGTCAGCAAGTAATACAGACGACTCAGTGTTTGGTCGAATTTCTCGCGTACTTGATCATCGGTAATCAGTAGTAAATCGTTTAAATTGACCAAATCTAGTTGGCTACTCGCTTCAAGAATCAGCCTTTCTTCCTGACTTAAACGTGAGTTGATGGCAGGGCGCGGCATTTTGCTGACATGCTCTTGAATACGGCTGATTTGGAACGCCAGCGAGCGCGGATTATTTTTGTCGAGTATGAGCAGTTCGATAAATGAAGGTAGTTCAAGATTGCTACGGTAATGCTGGCGATAGCAAATCAGGTTGTCGCTAGTGTCCAGCAAAGATTCCATCAATAGGCTTTCAGTACCATCCGCTTGCGAGGTTGAAAAACAGCTACGAAGCAAAGAAATTAGCAACAATGCCCGCTCTAACCGGCGACCCATATCTAAAAATAGCCAGCCATTGCCGCGCGTCATGCTCTCCATAATCAGGCCACTAAATGCAGATAACGCGGTAATCAGCATATCCATATGGTCTTGAATCGTCCACAATGTAGATTCGGTGAGTTGCTGCGATTGTTGTAGATGATGTTTAATTTCATCCATCACACGCCATGTGTCAGATGACCATAGATTTCGTACCGCGTAGCCAGCTTGTATCAAACTACGTTGGTTATTCGCAATGCTGCCAATCTTATCTTCATCTAACATCAATGAAAGCAGTTCAGTATCTGGCGTTGCGAGCAATTCTTCTGAATCTTTTTTGATGAAGCCAGGATAAGTATTGGTTAGGCTGGTAAGTGCACGCAATAGGGTATGTAGGCTACTCTCGTGATATTGATTGCTGACATCAGGATTGATATAGATTTTTTTAATTGTAGCGCGAAGCAAACGAATACTACCTTCAGTGCGCTCCGCATAGCGACCCACCCAGAATAGATTTTCGGCGACACGGCTAGGTAATGTATTGGTGTAATTGCCGACGAGAAAATTCGACTTAATATTCTCAGTAGTCTGCTTTTGGTTGTGATGATCGCCACTAATGATCCAAGTATCTTTGCTAATTGCGCCGCTTTGATTGGATACCAGTAAATCATCTTTATTCACCGCGCTGCGGGTAAGGCCCCCTGGCATAACACTGTAACCTTCATCATTAGCAACCATAAAGCAACGTAATAAGGATAAGCGCGGCTCTAAATTACCCTCTAGGAAAATGGGCGCTGTAGAAAAACTTTCATGTTCTTGACCGACAAAAAACGCAGGATTTGCCCGAATCCGATCACGCCACTCCACAAGTTGCTGCTTGCTTAATCGATTGCCAATCACAGAAGTCATGGTACCGCGAGAGATATGCTTGATGATCAATTTATCAAGATTTTGCAGGACGTAATTTAGCTCTTTGCCTTGACCACACCACCAAGTTGCCGCAGATGGCAGGCTTAGTTTTTTGCCGAAGAAGTGTTTTGAAATATTGGGTAGAAAGGGCAATAACCCTGGGCTTTCTAGCACGCTACTGCCTAGCGGGTTAGCAATGG
>JAYTHN010000129.1:0-1559 GCA_043732505.1 Methylotenera sp. | reverse complement strand
CACGATCACGTAAACGACTAAACGCTAAACGACGATTCGCTAGTGTTGGAGTTTTACCTAATGTAATCAATGGTTCTGCAAATTTGCGCAACTCTTTTGCTTTAGGCAAAGTAGTTTTAATGACTTCGTGACGCAACAATGAAGCTGTCATGTTACGAAACATCGCTGCACGATGGCTGCTAGTACGATTTAATTTACGATTGCTATTACCGTGCCGCATAGTAATTCCTTAATTTCTTAACTAATGTTTAGGCTTAACTTAAGCTTTTTCGAGACCAACAGGTGGCCAGTTTTCTAATTTCATGCCCAATGTTAGGCTACGAGTAGCCAGGACATCTTTAATTTCATTGAGTGATTTACGACCTAAGTTTGGGGCTTTTAATAGCTCATTCTCAGTACGTTGAATCAAATCACCAATGTAAAATATATTTTCAGCCTTCAAGCAATTTGCTGAGCGCACAGTTAACTCTAAATCATCCACTGGACGCAATAGCACTGGGTCAACCTGTGGTGCAGATTTAACTTCAACTTCGCTTGGTGCGCCTTCAAGATCAGCAAATACTGATAGCTGACCCATTAAAATACGAGCAGCATCACGAATAGCTTGTTCAGGCTCAATCACACCATTAGTTTCAACATCCATGACCAGTTTATCTAAGTCAGTACGTTGTTCAACACGTGCGCTCTCAACTTGATAGCTTACTTTGGTGATAGGACTAAATGATGCATCTACCATGATGAAACCAAGTACGCGGTCTTCTTCATTGGCTTTTTGACGTGCAGGTACTGGTTGATAACCACGACCCATTGCAACTTTAACCTCTAGGTTAAGTTTTCCACCTTTAGTAAGATGCGCAATCACATGATCAGGGTTAACGATTTCAGCATCATGACCAGTTTCAAAATCACCGGCAGTAACAACACCTTCAACTGATTTATTCAGAGTCAAAATTGTTTCTGATTTAGTATTTAACTTTAAAGCAACACCTTTAAGATTTAGTAAGATGTCTACTACGTCTTCTTGTACGCCATCTAAAGTTGAATACTCATGCACTACGCTATCAATCTTGACTTCAGTAATTGCAAAGCCAGGAATTGAAGATAATAAAACTCGACGTAAAGCATTACCTAAAGTGTAGCCAAAGCCACGCTCCATTGGTTCTAACGTTACACGTGCGCGTAATGGTGATAACACTTCTACATCAACAACACGTGGTTTTAAGTATTCGGTAGGACTGTTTTGCATAGTGATACCTTTTAATTTTAAGATTACTGCCGGATAAATAAAATTTATTTGTACAATAATCTACGTAAACTAGCCAAGCCAGTTTACGTATAAGTTATTTAGAGTAAAGCTCAACTACCAATGATTCATTGATTGTTGCTGGCAACTCATCACGCATAGGTTTAGCTTTAAATGTACCTTTAAAGGCTTTAACATCTACTTCTATCCAAGTTGGAAAGCCACGTTGTTCAGCTGCTTCAAGTGCACTTTTGATACGTAATTGCGTTTTAGAAGAATCAGCAACACTCACTACATCACCCGCTTTAACTTGGTA
>JAYTHN010000128.1:0-1560 GCA_043732505.1 Methylotenera sp. | reverse complement strand
CTGTAAAAATACGACGGGGCACACGTTTCATGTAATCTCCTAACAAGTTGATAAAGTATCATCAACTTGCACGACTACAAAACTAGACCTAACTCACTTCTCTGCCATCTACTGCTTCAGGATTATGTTGAATATGTTTATTAGGTGAAATATATTTATTTGCCGCTTCTATTGGTTTTCTCGGCACAAAAGCTAAATCAAAGAATGCACTTACTATTTTTTTAGATTCGATATGCTCATGTGCGTTAGCTACTGAAATATTAAATGTAAATATTATGATTAATGCAGGGAAAATCAAATTCATAATTACAATTAAGCCTTTTTAAGTATGCCATCGATGCTAAATGAGCCAGGTACTGCAACAGAAAAAATACAAAATTACAAAACTATACAGCACTGCTAATTCACCTTGATTAAGAATAGGCAGGAACCCGCTTGGCGCATGTGCCATAAAATAAGCAACAACCATTTGTCCAGAAAGAATAAATGCAACTGGCCTTGTAAACAAGCCAATCAATATAAGCGTTCCACCAACCAATTCAAGCACGCCCGCCAAACCCATTAAAGACATCAGATGTGAGCCATCAAACATCACAATATGTGGCATACCTAATAGCTTTGCAGAACCGTGTTGAAGAAAAAGAAAGCCAGTAATGATCCGAAGTAAACCCAAAACAGAGGGTGTCCATTTACTACAAAATTGTTGACTAAACATAATTTAGCTCACTATCTTCTTCAACTAAATTAAATCACATATTAGCTTAATTTTTGCTGATGAATACTATATAAAATGACTCATTTGCTAGTCCATAACTTACTTTTTCGGATGATTAACCAACCAAACAATAGGTAAGCAGCCATTGCCAGCGCTAGTCCAGAAGGTGCATACCATACAAATGGTACGACTATTCCAGCTGAAACTGTTGATAATAACATTTGTATAAATGCCTGTCCTGACGCAGCTGTGCCACGAATTTTAGGATGGCGGTCTAATGCGGCTAATGAGAGTACAGGCATGGCCATCGCCATCCCGACGTTAAATAAAGCGATAGGTAAAATATTGAAAATTGGTCGAGTAGGCAACATAAAACCCACACAAATATTTAACAACACAGTTGTAGCCATCCATGCATAAGCCGTTTTAACAACTTTTTGATGGCTATATTTCCCTGCCGCATATTTCGCGAAATAAGATCCAATTATCATACCAATCACAGTTGGAATAAACATCCAACCAAATTGATGCACACTTAAACCTAAATGTTTTACTAAAAAAATTGGGCTTGCTAATACATAAATAAAGAAGCCAGAAAAATTTGCACCAATTGCTAACACGATATATCTAAATTCGTGATCTCTGAATAGTTGCTTATAACTAATGAATACTTGGTGAAATGAAAGTGGTAAGCGTTTTTCTACTGGCATGGTTTCTGGCAAGTATTTTACAGCAGCAAATAAGCTCATAGCTGAATAAAAAGCTAAGAATAAAAATATAATTTGCCAATGTATACCTAACAATAAACCACCAATAATAGGGGCTACAGCAGGCGCTATACCAAA
>JAYTHN010000127.1:0-5479 GCA_043732505.1 Methylotenera sp. | reverse complement strand
ATTCCTTTTATTGATAATACTTCCGATTATAAAGGTGCGGGTCGTGCAAGACCTTTAGAAGTGCCACCAGATTTAACTGCCAGCCCAACTACCGATGCATATTCTATTCCAGGCAGTACTAATTATTCTACTTATAGTCAAGCCCAAGAAAGCCAAGAAGTGGGTGTAGAAAAAGTACTGAGCTCACCTGATGGCGTCAGGCTGGAAAAAGCGGGTGCCCAACGTTGGTTAGTTGTGAATGCGCCAGCTGAGAAGGTTTGGCCGGTAATTCGCGACTTTTGGATAGACCAAGGTTTTGCTGTCCGTGTAGAGAACGCGCAACTTGGTGTGATGGAAACTGAGTGGATTGACTCCGAAGCGATCAAAAAAGACGATTCTGGCAACGTGGGTAAAAAGTTTGATAAATGGTTAGATAAATTATCTGGCTATGCTGATAAAAAGAAATTTAAAACCCGCTTAGATCGTGGTAATGAAACAAATACTACCGAAATTTATATGACACATCGTTCAGTGAGTGGTGCGCCTGATGATGGTAAAAATAGAGTACAAACGCAATTGGGTGAAATTGAAACTGGCTATAAGCCTGGTGCAAAAACAGTCGCTGAAGAAGATGCCAGAGATGCTGAGCTAGATGCTGAATTATTGCGTCGCTTAATGGTTAAATTAGGTATTGAAGACCAACGAGCTAAGTCAATTATGGCTGAAGCTGTTGTATTGAAGCGTGCTGAAGTAACCAAAGAGGCGGATGGTAGTGCGACTTTAATGCTGAACGACCCCTATGATCGGGCATGGCGCCGTGTAGGGTTGGCCTTAGATAGAGTTGGCTTTGTTATTGAGGATAAAGATCGCACCACTGGCATATTCTTTGTACGCTATGCCGATGTCGATATTGACGATACACCTAAGAAAAAGAAAGGTCTATTCGAGACCTTGAAATTCTGGGGTGATGATGATAAAAAAGCAGCAAAAACAGCACTTAAAGAAGAAAAAAGCATGGTTGAGAAGCTTAAGTTTTGGGGTACTGACGATAAGCAAAAAACAAATCCAGATAAACAATATCGCATTAAGGTAGCAGCGGGTGATAAAGAAAATGCTACAGTGATTGTGGTAGATAAAGATGGCATACGCGTTACCACCACTACTGCAAACCGTATTGTGGCGCTGATGTACGAGCAATTAAAATAAGTCATTTGAAATAAGCATCAATAAATACTATGGGTTTTAAATACTATGCGTTTTGCCTCACTAGGTAGCGGCAGTGCTGGCAATGCGCTAGTAGTAGAGGTGAACCATACTAGATTGATGCTAGATTGTGGTTTTAGTATTAAAGAGACTACGCTAAGGCTGGCACGGTTAAATCTATTGCCTAGTGACCTAACGGGTATCGTTATTACACATGAGCATGATGACCACGCAGGCGGAGCTTTTAAATTTGCGGCTAGATATAATATTCCTGTATGGCTTACTTACGGCACGTTGAAAATGGTTGCGCGCTATATGCCTAATCAACATGATTTACAGTTAAACCTGATTGATGGTCATAACGCTTTTGACATTCACGACATACAAGTGCAACCATATCCAGTGCCACACGATGCACGCGAACCCATACAGTGCGTTTTTTCTGACGGCAATCATACTTTAGGAGTGCTAACAGATGTGGGTCGTACAACACCGCATATTGAGGCGCAACTCAGTGGCTGTAGTGCCTTAATGCTGGAATGTAACCATGATGCGAGTATGTTGCAAGCTGGACCATACAGTTGGGCATTAAAAAAGCGTGTGGGTGGAGATCTAGGCCATTTAGAAAATCTAGAATCTGCTAATTTATTGGCAAAACTAGATAATAGTAAATTGCAGCACATTGTTGCAGCTCATTTAAGTGCCAAAAATAATACACCGCATTTAGCACAATCGGCATTAGCTAAAATATTAGGCTGTGAAATGAATTGGATCGGTATTGCCGATCAAATGCTGGGTTTTGACTGGCGCGCCATCAACGCTTAATTTTTACAAGTAACACTTAAAACCAATATACAAGAAATACTTAAAACCAGTAATTGTTTAAAACTAAACGAAAAGCACAAAAGAGCCGACTATTAGTCGGCTCTTTGCATCTGACTAGTTGCTAATAGTTATTTAGCAGCTTCTGGAGCAGCAGCAGGTGCTGCAGGTGCAGCAGCAGGTGCAGCTTCTGGCGCAGCAGCAGGTGCTGCAGGTGCAGCTTCCATTGGCGCAGCAGGAGCAGCTTCAACAGCAGGAGTAGCTGCAACTGGAGCTTCTTCTTTTTTACCACAAGCAGTAATAGCAAGAGCCAATAATGCAGCAAGTAGGATAGAACGTGTCATTTTTAATTCCTTAGAGTTTACTAGTTAAAAAACTTTTTCGATAACCGCGCTTAGATATCTCTTTCGTTCCAGTTATACCTTAAATGCTATACCGAGTAGCGCAAATTTTACCAGCAATTAAGAAAAAAACCAGTATTTTTCGGCTGTAGGCTCGCAATTGTTAAAAAAATGCCTATTTTTGTGCATAAAACACACAATTTATATTATTCGACGCGAATAGAAAGCTGATTGTCTTGCGACTGGTTGTTGCTTTGTTTATTTAAAATCGCGCGGCTCACATCATCATTTTGTTGCATCGTGCCACCTAAATCTAACCATTCGCCGCGATTCACCCGCACAACAGTCGAGAGCTCTTCAAAATCTATGAAGCCGCTTTGGTTTAGTTTGGCGATTCTTGGGGTAATTTCTAACTCTACTTGGTCGCCAATCGTTCGTGGGCGTACAGCAAAGCCAGTGCTGATATCCAGAAACTGAGTGTTTTGTTGAACAAGTGAATATCTACGTATCAATGTCAGCCATTCTTGGTTAAATGGCACAGATTGCCCTACGCGAATATATGCCTGTTCGCCATCAATCACATTCACAAATTGATTACCACTACTCATTGAATTAGATTGACTGTTTTCAACGCCAATTTGCATGCCATCTCGGCTGTTTTGAGGGTACTTATTATTACTGATTTCGACGTTACCAAATCGTCTACTACCATTCATAGTCACGCCATCTCGCTTATTTTGTATGTTATTCTGGTGGCTCACTGTTATTTTTAGATTTTTGCGCTCTACATCCAAATTAGCCACAATTTGTTCTATTTCTGCCATATTTCCTGAACTAGTGCGAATAATCAGCTGATTCTGTATACCAGTCGCGGTGCCTTCGTTCCCAACTAGCGGTCGAATAGCTGGAAGAAGATCTTCAGCAAACCGATGTTGTAACGTGATAATTTTAAATTCAGTGGCAGCTATTGTTTTCAGAGAAAATATCGCACCACAAAACATCAGTAATAGTCTTAATAATAATGGTTTCATATTCAGTTTTATAATCCTGATTTCTATAAAGCTAGCGTTTATAGCCCTAGTTTTGTGACTGCAATCACATCTTGTGTTGCTTCAAGTAGCTCTTTGAATCGTGTGTTGAGCACTTCCACACTTTCTTCATCATTAAGTGCGTATTTAAAGCGCGCTTGATTGATATGAATACGTTTGATGTAATGCTGAGCATCCGCCAATATAAAGCAGTCTTTTGCATGCTTAGCCGCTTCACTAGTTTCATGGACGGTCATTTTATGGCCATATAATGCCAGCAAGTCAAATAGTCTCGGGCATTTCTCAGTAAAGAAAGTAGTGCTTTGCAAAATGATTGTTAGGCGACTAGTAATATTTTTGCTTAAAAATTGCTGAATTAATGCATATTTTTCTAAGCTGGCAAAATCGACGTGACTTAAATCTTGGTCAAAAATAAGCAACTGATGTTGCGCCCTAGCTAAAATTATATTAATAACCTCAGCATACAGGCGCTCACCCGTCAGAATCTGGTTTTGAGGGAGATCTAATATGTTATTCATGATGTTATTTGAATAGCTTGAAGCTTAAATAAAATCGAAAGATAAATAGCCTGCAATGTACCAATCATAAAGCTGTTGTAATAAAGACGTATCATCAATTTTTTTTGCATTAATAACACGCTTATCCGCTAACTCTTTTAAAATCTCTGCAGATTGTTTATCAAATATTACACCTTCGCCATTCATAAAAAAATGGATATTAATGTTATCGTTATGACTTATATTCAAAAATAGTATTTGGCTTTTTAAATCCAACGCAATACCGAGTTTCGCCACTTTCTCACTAAAAACGCGCAATGTCATTATTTTGTTGACGTCAAAAATGACATCCGCTTTCGGTTCGGAAAGATAGGTGCCTAAAAATTGCGCTATACAACTATCTGACCATTTTATTTTTTGTAAATTCTCACTGACTTTTTTCACCATGGCTTCACTGATTTCAGCAGGATGGTTTTGTAAAGCTAAGTCAGCATCTTGATACATGCCGCTTAACTTCGACTTTTCTTGCGCTAGCTTATCCTGCATAAATCCTAAAAATTCGATGGCGAGTTCTTGGTTTTTAGGCGCACGAAAACCAATAGAATATGTCATGCAATCTTCAGCATCGCCTTCTTTATTCTTGATCGAAACAGCGATACCCCAATGCGCAATCTGTGGAGGGAGGTATAACATATCGCCCGCCTCTAGTAGCCACTCCTGTGAAGTTTCAAAATGCTTCAAAATACGTAAAGGCGCAACATCAACAAGCGTTAAATCGGTTTGCTCACTAATCCGCCATAGCCGTTTGCCTTGCCCTTGCAATAAAAAAACATCGTAGCTATCAAAATGAGGCCCCACACCGCCACCATCTGGGGCGTAACTCACCATTAAATCATCAAGTCTTGCATGCGGAATAAAATCAAATTGTTTTAATAAGTCAGTTGCTTCAGGCACATAATGGTTCACGCTTTGTACTAGTAAGGTCCAATCTTTTTTTGGCAGTTTGCTGAAATAAGCATCGTCAAATGGCCCATTTTTAAGCGACCATTTTTCACCTTTTTGCTGCACGATTCTCGCCTGTACCTCATCTTCACAGGCTAACCCCGCCAAATCTTCTGGGCTTAATAAACCTGCAAAATCAGTAATCGCTTGTTTAATGAGTAGTGGTTTTTTCTGCCAATACTCTGCTAAAAACTGCGCTGGCGTGATACCGCCTAATAATGGTAATGGATGATTATTTGCCATGATAATTGGTTAATTTGAGGCTGATAAGTAAGTGATAATTATGCCATTGCAATGCTATACAGGTAGGTATATATTGAAGAGTATAAAAAATATAAAGTAACATAAAAATAAAGTCAGAAGAAGTCCGTATAAATCTTAAGTCTGTACAAATATTAGTGAGGAGTAATATATGAACAAGCTGGTTGATAGCGCTGTAGTTGATAATGCGGTACAAGATGAGTCAGTTAAAGCCTTTCATGGTGGCTGTCCGCATGATTGACCAGATACCTGCTCTATGGTGTATACGGTCAAAGATAGCAAGCTTATTTCGGTCAAAGGTAATCCAGACCACCCCATGACGCGT
>JAYTHN010000126.1:0-16242 GCA_043732505.1 Methylotenera sp. | reverse complement strand
CGGGTAAATTACTAGAATTAACGCCATTTAGCACTGGCCCATTAAACTTAGGAGGGAACCTTGCTCAATTTAATTTAGTGCAACCTGCTATGCAAGGTTATACTTACGCAAGTGAAAAAACAAATATTAACACCAAGCCAACAGGGAATTTAACAGCAGTGGCCGTCACTCCAGCATCAGGCAATCGCGAGATTGATCATGAGTTAGTCTTACGCGCACAGCGCGGTGACAAGCGTGCTTTCGGTATGTTGGTTGAAAAGTATCAGCGTAAGTTAGGCCGTTTGTTGTCACGCATGATACGTGATCAAGCTGAGATTGAAGATATCGTGCAGGAGTCTTTTATTAAAGCCTATCGCGCACTGCCTAATTTTCGTGGTGATAGTGCTTTTTATACTTGGCTTTACCGAATTGGTATCAACACTGCAAAAAATTACTTAGTTTCAATGGGTCGCAGACCAACAGTGAGCACTGATATTGATATCGAAGATGCAGAAAACTTTGAAGATGGTAATGAGTTGCGAACCATGGAGACTCCGGAAACTTCCATGATGACCAAGCAAATTGCTCAGACAGTGAATGATACAGTAGCAGGATTACCGGAAGAGTTGCGCACGGCGATTACTTTGCGTGAGATTGAAGGGTTAAGCTACGAAGAAATTGCGATCATTATGACTTGTCCGATTGGTACTGTTCGTTCAAGAATATTTAGAGCGCGTGAAACAATAGCTGCAAAACTAAAACCATTACTGGATACGCCTGATGGTAAAAGATGGTAGGCAAAATAAAGTGCTTTAGTAATTTACTAGAGGTTAATTTAATAATTTGCTGCTAGCAATATTCATTAACAAAATTTATTAGATTTAGGAGTAAATGATGAACGAACAAATATCTGCCTTGCTTGATGATGAAATTGCTGTAGAGGATGCTGGACATCTTATTACAGCCGTTCAATCTAATCGCCAAGCTTCTGACGCTTGGAGCCATTACCATTTAATTGGTGATGTAATGCGTGGTACGGTGTTGTTCAGTACAGATTTTAGACAAAATTTAATGCAAAAAATTGAATTAGAAGCAACAGTATTGTCGCCCAATGCAGCCTTAATGAACTTAAGTAAGGCGTGTGAGCAACAAGTTGCAACAAGCAAATTGCCAGCAGTTTGGTCAGTTGCAGCTTCTTTTGCAGCCGTTGTGGTTGTGGGTTGGATGGTGATGCATCAACAAACTCAAAGCGGCAGTGATCTTGCGACAGTTGCTATAGCACAAGTACAGACACTTCCAGCAGAATATCTCATGGCACATCAAGCTTCAGCACCATCACCTAGTTCATATTATATTCAATCTGTAAATTACTCGGAGTAATAGGTATGAAGGTTTTTGTTCTGGCTTGTTTAATTGCCAGTGCAGCTTTAAGCGTAAATTTACGTGCTGAGACTGATGATGAGCTTTGGCAGACATTACAGAAAGCCGCTATCGCCGCACGTGCCTTGAGTTATCAAGGCATTTTTATTTATCAAAACGGTCAGCAAGTTAAATCTGTACAAATTACCCATACATTTAATGGTAAAGGTGAATTTGCACGTAATGTAGTGCTAGATGGTACGCCACGTGAAGTGTTTAGCCAAGGTAGTGACTTAGTAATTTTTAGCCCTAGAAACGAAAAAATAATCATTGAAAAGCGCCGTGGCCAAAATATGTTCCCCGCCATTTTGCCAGCTAACTTAGACTCAATTAAATTGAGTTATATCTTGCGTGCAGGTGAAGTAGAACGTGTGGCAGGCCGCCAAGCACAAGTGGTATTTTTAGAGCCTAAAGACAACTTGCGTTACAGCTATCGCTTTTGGATAGATACTGAATATGGCCTTTTACTCAAATCTGTCATGTTAAATAGCCATAATGAGATAATGGACAGCATCGCTTTTAATCAACTGTCTTTGCTCACCAATCTTGATTTAGATTGGTTCCAGCCTATTATTGATACTAAAAAAACCTATGTAATGGAAAATGAAGTTGTTAGCATTGTTGATAATAGTGTTTCTAATGATTGGATCATTAAAGAATTACCTTCAGGGTACCGTAAGGTTGATCAGATGATACAAATGGTGCACGGTAAAACTTTACCTGTTACACATGTTGTCTTTTCAGATGGTTTAGCTTCAGTATCTTTGTTTATAGAGCCAGTGACTAAGAGTATTAAGCCTAGAGTAGGTCATAGCATTGTAGGTAACACTAGTTTTTATTCGAGCACGGCAAACGGTTATCAAATCACTGTGGTGGGTGAAGTGCCAGAAGCGACAGTAGCGCAGATTGCTAAAGCTGTTGTATTTAAAAAGTGACAATAAGCGACTGATTCAACTGTAATATTTAGAATATTGTCTTAAAAATCCATTTAACTTAAAATTTATTTTAACGCCATCATTTAATGACAATCTTCAAAAGTGAAGTTTTCATAGTACAAGAATGAGTCATTTTGATACTAAATAAATAATTAAAAATGCTGTAAATAAAGTATAAGTAAAGTAAAATTTCTAATTAAACGAGGTGAATAGATGTTAAGAAATTGGATCGCTGTTATTGGATTAAGCTTGATTGCTACTGTTAATACAAATGGTTACGCTAAAGACCTTCCAGATTTTACTGAGCTCGCTGAAAAGCACGGCGCCGAAGTGGTGAATATTAGTGTGACACAGAATGTGCATGCTGAATTGGGCAATATGCAATATCCAGGCATGCCTGATGACGATCAAATGCAAGAGTTTTTTAAGCATTTTGGGATTCCAAATATGCCAGGTATGCCAGGATCACCTGGCCAAAATGGTGCGCCACCTTCAGACTATAAAACTCAATCGTTAGGATCAGGATTCATTATTAGTAGTGATGGCTATATTTTAACCAATGCACATGTAGTGAACGAAGCAGATGAAGTGATTGTTAAATTATTTGATAAGCGTGAATTTAAAGCAAAAATTATTGGCTTTGATAAACGGACCGATGTTGCTTTGGTGAAGGTTGATGCCACAGGGTTACCCAAGGTAAATATTGGTGATCCGAATAAGCTAAAAGTAGGTGAATGGGTTGCTGCGATTGGCTCCCCATATGGATTAGAAAATACTATGACAGCAGGTATTGTCAGCGCTAAAGGTCGTGCTTTACCTCAAGAAAATTATGTACCGTTTATTCAAACGGATGTGGCTATCAATCCAGGTAATTCAGGCGGCCCATTGTACAACTTAGCCGGTGAAGTAGTAGGTATTAACTCGCAAATTTACAGCCGCAGTGGTGGTTCTGTCGGTCTGTCATTTTCAATTCCAATTGATGTGGCGATTGATATTTCTAATCAACTTAAATCGACGGGTAAAATTAGTCGCGGTTGGTTAGGTATTGCAATTCAAGAGCTTACCAAAGACTTGGCTGAGTCATTCGGTATGAAAAATACCAATGGTGCTTTAGTAGCTGGTGTAGAAAAAAACGGCCCAGCTGATAAAGGTGGTTTAGAAACGGGCGATGTGATTACCAAATTTGATGGTAAGCCTATTACCGCTTCTGCAGATTTGCCACGAGTCGTTGGCGCTACTAAACCTGGCAAAATCGCAGCAGTAGAAATATTGCGTAAAGGTAGCCCTAAAATTCTGAACATGGGTGTCGGCGAAATGCCGAGTGAGTCATCAGAAGTTGTGCAAACTAGTAGGTCGCCTGCTAAGCCTGAAGTCAATCGTATTGGTTTGACTTTGAAAGAAGTCACACCACAACAAAAGAAAAAACTAAATGGTAAAAATGGTTTGTTAGTAGTTGATGCACAAGGTACAGTTGCTCAGGCAGGTGTTCGCCGTGGCGATGTGATACTTGGTTTAAACAATACGGAAGTACAAAGTTTAGATCAGTTCAATAAGCAACTTGCTGGCTTTTCTGCAGGTAAAACAGTGGCTTTATTGGTATTACGTGCTGATAGTACCCTGTACGTTCCAGTTAAAATCCCAGCTAGTAAATAATCTAACTAAAATTAGTTTACTAATCTACTAATGTTAATACTTTGAATTTACTGTAAAATTAGATAATTAGATTGAATAAAGGGCGCCTATGGCGCTCTTTATTTTAGTGCATCAACTTGCTGTATAAATAGACCCTCTTTAAAAGCTCATGAAAAATATCCGTAATTTCTCCATTATTGCCCACATCGATCACGGTAAATCTACTTTGGCTGATCGCATTATTCAGCTTTGCGGCGGCTTGGCTGACCGTGAAATGGAAGCGCAAGTACTTGATTCTATGGATATTGAGCGTGAGCGTGGGATTACCATTAAAGCACAAACTGCAGCTTTGGAATATAAAGCGGATGATGGTCAAATCTATCATCTCAATTTGATTGATACGCCTGGTCATGTGGATTTTAGCTATGAAGTTTCACGATCGCTTTCTGCTTGTGAGGGCGCATTGTTGGTTGTAGATGCGAGTCAGGGTGTGGAAGCTCAAAGCGTAGCCAATTGTTACACAGCGCTCGATTTAGGTGTAGAAGTGACTGCGGTATTAAATAAAATCGACCTACCCTCTGCAGACCCTGACCGTGTGATTCAAGAAATTGAAGATGTGATTGGTATTGATGCTACCGATGCAGTACGTTGCTCAGCTAAAACAGGTCTGGGTGTGCGTGATGTGCTCGAGGCAGTCATTGCTAAAGTGCCGCACCCTGTAGGAGATGTTACTAAGCCACTTAAAGCCTTAGTAATTGATGCATGGTTTGATAATTATGTTGGCGTAGTGATGTTGGTGCGCGTAATTGATGGCACGCTAAAACCAAAAGATAGAATACGCCTGATGGCAACGCGTACAGAATTTTTGTGTGAGCAAGTGGGTGTTTTTACACCAAAGTCATTACAAAAAACATCACTTTCAGCAGGTGAGGTAGGTTTTATTATTGCAGGGATTAAAGAGCTTGCAAGTGCCAAGGTGGGCGATACCGTTACGTTAGCAGGCAAGCCTGCTACAGAAGCATTGGCGGGTTTTAAAGAAGTAAAGCCGCAGGTGTTTGCAGGCTTATATCCAGTAGAATCTAATCAGTTTGAAGCCTTACGTACAGCACTTGAAAAACTGAGTTTAAACGACGCTAGCTTGTTATTCGAGCCAGAAAATTCTACAGCACTGGGGTTTGGTTTCAGGTGCGGTTTTCTAGGTTTACTGCATATGGAAATCGTACAAGAACGCTTAGAGCGTGAGTACGATATGGATTTAATTACTACCGCACCAACTGTAGTGTATGAGTTGCTGCTGAAAGACGGTACAGTGGTGCAAATAGAAAATCCGTCGCGCTTACCTGAGCCTTCACGTGTTGAAGAAACGCGTGAGCCAGTGATTAATGTGAACCTACTGATGCCACAGGATTATGTTGGACCAGTGATGACGCTGTGTAATAACAAGCGTGGCTTGCAAAAGAATATGCAGTACATGGGTAGGCAAGTGATGTTGAGCTATGAAATGCCGCTCAATGAGGTAGTGCTGGATTTTTTTGACAAATTAAAATCAGTCTCTCGTGGCTATGCTTCTATGGATTACGAATTTTTAGAGTTCCGCGCGGCAGATTTAGTGAAGCTTGATATTATGGTGAATGGCGAGCGTGTAGATGCGTTGAGTATGATTGTGCACCGCGCTAATAGTGTGCATCGTGGTCGTGAAGTGGCCGCCAAAATGCGCGAGTTGATTCCGCGCCAAATGTTCGATGTTGCGATTCAAGCTTCTATTGGCGCAAATATTATTGCGCGTGAAACGGTTAAAGCGATGCGTAAAAACGTGATTGCTAAATGTTACGGTGGCGATGTTTCACGTAAACGAAAATTACTAGATAAGCAAAAAGAAGGTAAAAAACGTATGAAGCAAGTAGGTAATGTGGAGATTCCACAAGAAGCGTTCTTGGCTATTTTACGTGTTGAAGATAAATAAACTGTTTTAAAACTTAATAGATATTTGTGTAGTAATTTAGGATAAATAAGCGATGATGTTTGCATTGTTCATGATAGTTATACTTGCAGTTACAGGCTTTATTTGGCTGTTAGACATATTAGTGTTGCGTAAAAACCGCGCTACAGATGCTACTGAGCCTGTATTGGTAGAGTATGCAAAAAGTTTTTTCCCGGTAATTCTGGTCGTATTCTTCGTACGCTCATTTATATTAGAGCCATTCAAAATCCCATCAGGTTCTATGATGCCAACGCTACTTGCCGGAGATTATATTTTAGTGAATAAATTCACATATGGTTTACGAGTGCCAATTTTGAATAACACATTTTTCAAAGTCAATCATCCTACACGCGGTGATGTATTTGTTTTTCATTTTCCCCCAGAACCTTCAATTGATTATATTAAACGTGTCGTTGGCTTGCCTGGTGACAAAATTCGCTACCAAGATAAACAGTTGACGATTAATGGCAAACATATTGATGTGCAAGATATGGGGAATTACGAATATGTGTTGCCTGGGTTGAATAATATGACCGCGAAAGAATATCATGAGCAATTAGGAAGTGTGAATCATAGTATTCTTATTCATAATGTGGTGGGCAACTACGATGCAGATGCGATTGGCGCAAAGTTTGCCAACGATGAAGAAATTACCGTGCCAGCTGGACATTATTTAGCGATGGGTGATAATCGAGATAACAGTTCAGATAGTCGCGTATGGGGCTTTGTGCCTGAGAAGAATCTAGTTGGTAAAGCTTTTTATATTTGGATGAATTTTGATCAAGGGTCTAGAATAGGGACTGTTATACATTAGTTGCTTGAATAATATTGATTTAATACACTGGAGTAACAATGCCTAATTACAAAAAACTAAAATACAATCTTCCTAATAAGCAAAAAGGGGTAACTTTCCTTGGTATGCTATTTATTGGGGGTATTTTGGTATTTGTTGCGCTTATAGTAATGACTATATTTCCAGCTTACACGGAATTTTTTTCAGTTAAATCTGTAGTCCATTCAATGAATAAAGAGTCTCTAAGCTCTATGAGTAAAAAAGAAATAATGGACGCCTTTAATCGACGAGCAAGTACTTCTTATATAACTGTGGTAACAGGTAACGATTTATCTATTGATAAAACTGGCTCAGGTGAAACCGTTGTTTCGGTAAAATATCAAGTCACTAAACCATTAGTAGGTAATGTAAGTATGTTGCTGGATTTTTCAGCTTCAAGTAGTGGTAAATAACTTGGTTAGATTTTCATCATACTTTCAATGACTCATCAGGCATTAGTAAAACGCTTAACATACAAATTCATAAACGGTGACTTATTATCTAAAGCACTCACCCACCGGAGTTATAATGCGCAAAATAATGAACGACTGGAGTTCTTAGGTGATGGAGCGCTCAATTTTATTATCGCGAATCAGCTATATCAACTATTTCCCAGTTTAGCTGAAGGTGAATTGAGCCGTTTACGTGCTCAGTTAGTGAAAGAAGCGACTATTAGTGAAATTGCACTTTCACTTGATATAGGCGACGCACTTAAATTAGGTGAGGGTGAGCTTAAAAGTGGGGGTTGGCGTAGACCTTCTATTTTAGCAGATACTTTAGAGGCCATTATAGGCGCAGTGTATCTTGATGGTGGTTTTGTTGCAGCAGAAGCATTTGTCTTACAACTTTATGCAATTAAGTTAGATACTATAGATCCTAAAGTGATTGATAAAGACCCTAAATCTTTATTACAAGAATTACTGCAAGGTAGAAAAATAGCAGTGCCCGAATATACTGTTACTCACACTGATGGCGAAGCCCATGCGCAAACATTCATCGTAGAATGCAGTATCGAAAAATATAACATCCGTACAACTGGCGAGGGCACGAGCCGTCGAATAGCAGAGCAACAAGCAGCACAACTAGCGTTGGCTGCCCTTAAGAGTTACTTATAGTACAAGTACATTTCAAAGTACTTGATGGAAAAAATAGACAGATGATAGATTCAGAATTAGATTCAGATTCAGATTCAACAACAGCATCAGTATTTAGATGCGGTACTGTTGCGATTGTAGGTCGTCCTAACGTAGGTAAATCTACTTTACTTAATCATATACTAGGGATGAAGTTAGCGATTACTTCGCGTAAAGCCCAAACAACGCGACATCGCTTGCTAGGAATTCATACGACTGACGACACGCAATTTTTATTTGTCGATACGCCAGGTTTTCAGCAAAAGCATCTTAATGCACTCAATAAAAGCTTGAACAAAACGGTCACCCAAGTGCTAACGGAAGTAGATGTTGTACTTTTTGTGATTGAGCCAATGAAGCTAGGCGAAGCTGACCGTAAAGTATTGCAATTATTATCAGAAAAGACGCCGACTATTTTGGTGGTGAATAAATCAGATTTAATGGGGGATAAAGGTAATTTATTACCATTGATTCAAGACTTTGATTTGGAGTTTCCATTTTCAGATATTGTGCCTGTTAGCGCTAAAAAGAGCTTAAATCTTGATGAACTACTCACGACCATTCGCAAATATTTACCAGAACAAACCGCGGTTTATTCTGAAGATGAGTTGACTGATAAAAATGAACGCTTCTTGGCTGCTGAACTCGTACGTGAGAAGATATTTAGATTATTGGGGGATGAAATCCCTTATTCAGTGGCAGTAGAAATTGAGAAATTTGAAGTGGCTGGTAGTTTACGCCGCATTTTTTGCGCGATTATTGTCGATAAAGATAGTCAAAAACCAATGCTTATTGGAAAAAATGGCGATAAAATGAAACAAATTTCTACCGAAGCTAGACAAGACATGGAAAAGCTATTTGGTGGAAAAGTTTATCTTGAGACTTGGGTAAAAGTTAAAGGTGGCTGGGCTGACGATGAGAGGGCGCTTAAAAGTTTGGGTTACTAAGCAATTGATTAACCATACAATTGATAATCAGTTTAATAGTTCGTTAGTTGATAAATCTAGCTATTAGTTTAAGGATTGAATAATGGCAGTAGGTAACGTATTTAATATCCCCATATACGGCAAGCCAATTACACTAGATGACCAAGGGATTTATTACGCCAAGAATCGAAAAACTGGCGGCATCAATAATGTATTTAGTCTTGTATATGAAAACGATTATGAATGGTATTTGTATCAGCTAAAAAATACGGGTAAAGACGGCGAAATGGGCTGGGTGATTTTAGCGGATAACGGTGATTATCCCCTTAAAAGTATCAGTACCGAAAACATTAAACACTACTTTGACAAACCAGAGTATCAAGAACCTAAAGGTGCTTGGCAGTTGATGCGAAATTCAAGGTATTGTTTTGGTAAATTCACGCCAACTCATGTAGAACAAGAGATTTGTTACGCGATGATTGTATTTTCAGGCACAGAAATGCTAGTTCCACTTTTGATTTTAAAAGCTGAAGATGAAGGTTTGCAAATCTTAAGCAATCCAAATAGTTAATGGTTTCAGCTAGTACCATTTCGCATAGACAAGGTAATCAGCCTGTCTACGTATTACATACTTATCCTTTTAAAGAAACTAGCTTAGTAGTAGAGTTATTTACGCATGGTTTTGGTCGAGTTGCAGCTATTGCTAAAGGCGCTAGAAGACCAAGGTCTGCTATGCGAGGCATGCTACAGTCATTTCAACCTTTAATTGCGACATGGTCAGGCAAATTAGAGCTTAAAACTTTACATAGCTTAGATTGGGCAGGTGGATTGCTACTGTTAAAAGGCGAGGCGCTCATGTGTGGCTTTTATCTCAATGAGCTTTTACTTAGGCTACTTCCTCGTGAAGACCCACATGAAGCACTATTTGAATATTACAGTTTAACGTTAAAGACGCTATCTATAAGCCAAGATTTAGCGACGACACTACGAAGATTTGAATTAAAGCTATTACAAGAGTTGGGCTATGCAATTCCATTAAATGTTGATGAAAATGGTGCGATTATTATTGAGGCACACACTTATATTTATGAGGCTGAACGTGGTGCTAGTCAATTAAGTAGCATGATGAATGGTAAAAGAAATGGCGTACAGTTGTATGGTAAGACATTAATTGATATGGCAAAAGACGATTACATCAATCCACAAACGCAACAACAAGGTAAGCAATTAATGCGCTATTTATTAGCGTATTATTTAGGTGATAAACCCTTACATACCAGACAGCTGTTGATTGATTTGCAAGGGCTTTAGTAGTTTAGTTAATGTATTTTAAAGTTAACTTAAGTTCGATTGCTAGGTTTATTTCAAGTAACGTTTAGCATTAGTCGATTATCACTTGACTCGTTTTATTAGCACTAGTTTTTTACAAAATAATTTTAATTACTCCTAAAATACGCTTATAGCATAACTAGCAATGTGACAGGCTCTTAATAGGCATTACATTGCCCGCCAGCTATATGTCTTTTTTAGGACTATATTAAAATACACTTAACACACATTCCCTGTTACCTAAAAAAATAAGCAAGATATTTGGCTTCTTTTAATTTAAATTTTACACTCATGACTGCGTTCATCTGGTTAACATTAAAAATGTATCAACTAATCTAGTAGCTAAATTCTCTTTTCTTCCATTTTAGCTTCATCAGAGAAGTATGGAAAAAGTAACGGTAACAATAGCAATGTAAAAAAAGTTGCAGTAATCAACCCACCTACAATTACTACAGCAAATGGTCTTTGCGTCTCTGAACCTATACTGTGCGAAAGCGCTGCAGGTAATAGACCTAAGCCCGCCATCAATGCAGTCATTAGTATGGGCCTTAATCTAGCAATTGCTCCATCAAATATGGCCGTTGACAAGTCACAACCTTCCATGATCAGCTGTTTTATTTGCTCAACCATAATAACGCCATTTTGTACCGATATGCCAGCTAGTGCAATAAAACCAACTGCAGCTGAAACTGACAAGTGTAAGCCAGCCAATCCCAATCCGGCTAAGCCGCCTATCAAAGTAAATGGAATCATCATTAATACGAGTAAAGCATTTCTTACTGATCTAAATGCCCAGAATAAAATTACAAAAATAAGTAATATCGATAGAGGGACAATAACTTCTAAACGCTTCATGGCGCGTTGTTGGTTTTCAAATTGACCACCCCAAGTAATACTGTAGCCTATTGGTAATTTTACATTCTCACTGACTTTAGCCATCGCTTCTTTAACAAAACTACCTTGATCACGATTAACTAAATTACATTTTATTGACACAACACGAGAAACACCTTCGCGGCTAACACGGGAAGCTCCTTGTTTGACTGCAATATCTGCGACATCATTTAGCAAAATACTACTCACTCCATCTGGTAACGTAATAGGTAATCTGCCAATATCATCTACTGCATCACGGAATGAGTCATCTAGTCTCAGTGTTACATCAAAACGTCGATCGCCATCATAAAATGTACTTACTGCATTGTCAGCAAGTGCAGTTTGAACGGTGTTATTCACGTCACTTACTGATAGCCCATATCGTGCAAGCTTAGTACGGTCCAAAGTAATGTCTAGTTCAGAATTTCCTGATATTCTAATGGCCTCTACATCTGTTGCACCTTGCACAGAATTAAGTACATTAACCACCTGATTAGCTTTTTCTTCAAGTATAGCAAGATCAGATCCAAAAATTTTAATTGCAATCTCACCTTTAACCCCTGACAGTGCTTCTTCAACATTGTCCTGAATGACCTGTGAAAAGTTGGTGGGTATGCCCGGAATTTTATGAATTTTTTCAGACATATCGTTGATTAATGCTTCTTTAGTTGTAAAGCCCCAACTATTAGAAGGATTTAAGTCGGCAAATATTTCAATATTGTTTGGACCTTTAGCATCCGTTCCATCATCAGGTCGCCCAACAGCTGCACTGACCATTTTAACTTCTTTATAGCTAGTCAAAATTTTTCTAACATGTCGTTCTATGTCTTTAGATTTTTCTAAACTGGTCGAAGGTGGCAGGTTGATAGTAAGCCAAATATTACCTTCATCCAGCTTAGGTAAGAATTCAGATCCAAGCATTGGTGCTAATAACAAAGACAAAACCAACAGCGCAACAGAAGCTAACACCACAAGTATTCTGATTTTCGCCATACTCAGCAGGAATTTTTTATAATTTTCTTTTATAGCGTCCATCCATTTACTGTGTTTTTCTGCCATATCTTCACGGCGCATAGTAAATGATAGTAGCGCCGGTATTAATGTGAGCGTTAAAATTATAGCCCCTAAAAGTGCAAAGCTGAGTGTGAAAGCCATTGGAGAGAATATTTTTCCTTCAACTCTTTGAAAAGTAAAAATTGGCAAGAAAGCTAAGATAATAATCACTTTAGAAAACAAAATAGGTCTCCCCATTTCAACCGCAGTATTTTTTAAGGTTTGAATACGCCAACTATAGGTTGCGTGTTTTGGAAATTTATCTACTTGAGTAAAAGCTAGCTTGACCATTAAAGCCTCTACCAAAACCACAGCACTATCAATAATAATGCCGAAGTCTACTGCACCTAACGATATCAGGTTAGCTGAAACGCCACATATATCCATCACAATAAAAGCAAAAAGGAGCGAGAGTGGGATAACTGCTGCAACAATTAATGCGGCTCGCCAGTTACGCAGGAATATTAGCAATATGGCTACAACTAATAGTGCCCCTACAATCAGATTTTCTGTAACCGTACTGACGGTATGGTTGATCAGATTGGTACGATCATAAAAAGGCGCAATTCTAACGCCAGGCGGTAATTTTTTATTCGTTTCCGCCACTTTGGCCCGTAAAGCTTCAATGACTTTTGCAGGGTTTTGACCTTTATTCATGATAACGATGCCTTCAACCACATCATCACGTTGATTATATGAAATGATGCCAGAACGTGGTTTATCACCAACCGATACTTTGCCCACATCGCTGATAAGAATTGGTTTTCCTAATCGTGAAGTGATTACTGTTTGGGCAATATCATCTAGATTTTCGTACAGGCCAACACCACGTACCACCAATGATTCATCGCCTCGGTGTATGAGTCCACCGCCAACATTACTACTATTGTTAGCAAGCGCTTTATTGACTTGATCTATGCTAATACCAAATTTCGTGAGCATGTATGGGTTTAATTGAATTTGATACTCTTTTACCGAGCCGCCAAAACTTGTGATATCTGCCACCCCGGGCACAGTTCTTAAAATTGGTATGATTTGCCAATCTTGAATAGCTCTAATATCTCGTTGCGCCATGTTTTTAGGCGCTTCAACGATGTAGCGGTAAATTTCACCTACAGCTGTGGTTAACGGAGCTAGTGTAGGCTGCAGTCCAGGAGGTAGTGTGACACTTTGCAGACGCTCCAATACTTGTTGCCGTGCAAAGTAATCATCGGTATGTTCTGAGAAAGTTAGCGTAATCACAGACAATCCGGTTATAGAAACTGAGCGCATTTGAGCCAAATGTGGAACACCACTCATTTGATGTTCAATCGCCAGTGATACTACCCGCTCCACTTCTTCAGGAGCTAGACCAGGTGCTTGCGTCACAATGCCAACGTGTACATCCTCAACATCAGGAAACGCTTCAATGGGTAAATTTTGTAATGCGAACCAGCCAGCGATTGTAATCACTAACGCACCTAACAGAATAAACACACGCTGTTGTAAAGAAAAAGTGATGAGATCTCTTAACATATTGTCTTCTTTTAATTTACTTATTAACAGCTAATTCAGAATTCAATAAAATAGCACCGCTGGTAATAACTTGTTCACCTGCCATAAGTCCACTTTTTACCGTTGAAAAGTTATGTTCTTGAGAAATCAGCAATACGCGTCGTTTTTTGAAATGACCAGAGCTCACTTCAACAAATACATAGCTGTAAAGGCCTTCGGTGATCAAAGCGGTATTAGGTAAACGAATAGCCTTGTTTTTTTGGGTGTTCAAAGGTGTGATTCGTGCATACATTTCCGGTTTGAGCTTTCCTCTACTTTGAAGAGAGCAACGAACGTTAATGCGCCTAGTAGTCGGGTCTACCATGACACCAATAGACTCCACATTACCTTTAAAAATATCATCAGGATATGCATCAACCTGAATAGATAGATTTTGTCCTTGATATACTTTGGCTAAGTGCCGCTCAGGTAAATCTATACTCGCCCATAAATGATTAGGATTGGTAATAATGAATAAAGGCATGGCAGCATCAGGACGAACTTCGCCACCAGTATTAACTTGCCGATCTACCACTACCCCGGCTATTGGTGCTCGTAGGACATAGTTCTGGTTGTCATTGCGTTCAGCATTTAAACTTTTAAGATGAGCGTTTGCTCGTTGCACTTCAGCTTCAGCTTGCGATAAATCTGCCTGACTATTTTCTTGCTCTTTGCGCGCGATTACACCTCCTTCTAGTAACAAGTTATTACGTTCAAATGCTTTACGCTTAAATTGCAAATCAGCCTTAGCTTTACGGGCTTCAGCAAGTGCATTACCTAATTCGGGAGAGTCCATCGTCATCAGCACTTGACCTGACTTTACCTTATCACCAGTTTGCGCTTTGATGCTCAGAGCACGGCCTAAAATGGGTGAGCTAATACGAGCGGTATAGTTTTCATCAAAAGTAATTTTGCCATTTAGAGGCTCGGTCGCGGGTGCGGTAATTTCAATGACAGATTCAATTTTTAAATTAGCAAACTGCGGGGAATTCGGAGCTAAAATGACTTCATCAGGAGACGAAGGTTTTTTTGCAGTGTTATGTTCTGCCGCATTACCATTGAAAGAAATAGTAAGGTTTAGTACAAAAATTAAAATAAGCGAACTACGATTCATGGAGATTTCTCAGTATTAGTTGAAGCTTGCCATGCAGCAAGGGATTTTGCGTAATCTGCACGTGCAGATACAGCATCTAATTGCAAAGCGCGCAAAACTCGTCTAGAGTCGAGTAAATCGGTAACTCCAATCGCTCCGTGCTGATAGGCAAACTCAGTTGCATTGGCTGATTTTTGTGCTTCAGTAAGCATTTCCTCATCAAAACGACGAACCTTTTTTAATGAAGCATTAAGGTCAGCTTGTGCACGTGTAATTTCACTAACCGCCGCCGCCCGAGCTTGCTCTTTGGCCTCAACCGCAGCATTAAAATCAACTTCAGCGCGCGCGATTTCCCCCTGATACTGGTAGTTGGTGAATAAAGGAATGGTTACAGACACACCTAATGTATTGGTACCTACAACGGGTTCTTGACCAGGAAAATGTTGGTACTGTATTCCGATATCGACATCGCGCGACTTAAGCGCATTTGCAATTAGTCGGTTTTGCTCAGCTTGTTGAATTCTTGCCTCAGCGGCTAAAACATCTGCACGCTGGTCTAGTTTATTATCAAAACTTAGTGCATCCGTACTCGCCAGCTCAAGATTGCCCTGTGAAAGCTCAATTTTTGGCCAATCATCGTTAGCAACAATAGTTACTGCTTCTTTCTCCCGCCCTATTAAATAGGCTAAATTTGACTGCGCTTTTTGATGATTAGCGATTGATTGTAGTAAATCGTTTTTACCTCTCAACATATCCACATGTATACGGGCAACATCGGAAAAAGCAATATCTCCGGCTTTATATCTTAGCTCTACTGCTTGTGATGTTTTTTGATACAGATCAACATTACTCGCTTGAATTTTCTCTGACTCTTGAGCTAACATTAAATCGTAATATGAGTTTGCTAAAGCTAACCTTTGCTGCCTGAGTACATCTTTAAAGTCATATTTAGTAGCTTTGATGGCGTTCTCAGCTGATGCCAAACGTAATTTACGCTTACCTCCCCGCTCAAAAAGTTGATTGATTTGAATCGTACTGTTAAGCGTTTTATCTGCCAAGTTATTACTTCCATTTGGATTAGTATTGCCTTGACTTCTATTTAAATTAAAATTTGAAAGCCCTAACGATAAAATGGGATTTGGGGTTTGACCTGCTGTAATCGCATCTGCTTGAGAGCTTTCTATTATATGTTTTGCTATAATTAATTCGTGACTGTTATTAATAAACAATTCTCCAGCGGAATTAAGCGATAATTGTTCTAGTTTGTAATCTTGTGCGAAAACTTGACTGGTACAAAAACAGATTAAAGTGACAAAACACGTCACAAGACGCAAACTCATGTTAATACCTTTAAATTTTACTATAAAAAAACAGCTCTTGATTCTATATAAACATCTGTAAATAGTTATCAATTTTGCTTTCTGACAATTGATTTATTTTTAAAAATTAATGAATATATTTTACTTAATAAGTCTTACAGAAACATGAATTAATTTTTGATTTCATGGTTATAGTATTTAT
>JAYTHN010000125.1:0-1578 GCA_043732505.1 Methylotenera sp. | reverse complement strand
GATTTGCGCGCTCGCCATGGTATCTTTGTATAACTTTCAATTATGAATTAGCACCTGTGGGCGCCCTTCGATTAACGCCTCTAACTTTTTGCTTTTGTAAGTTGCAAAACCTACTAAATAATTAATAAGCACCAACGTAGCAGCAATAATTAAACCTCCTATCATCGAATTATCGCCGCCATTCATCGAGTTTTGCACCGCCTTAGATAGATTTAATAATAACACTAAATCAAAAGGGGCTAACTGACCAATTTGGCGCTTGCCTAAAATGCGCAGAATGAGAATTAAAAACACGTAAACCACAATGCTACGAACGACTAGCTCCCATATTGGTACTGAAAGATTAAACATGATGCACCTCTTGTTTTGCTTATATTTTTGGGCTAACTAAAACCGAAACCCAGCCGAAACGCGTGTTTGATTGCTAGGATAAAAGTTAGCATATTCATCTCTCGCGACTCGTGCAAAATATTGCTTGTAGTCATAATCTACCGATAAACCATAGCCATGTATAAAAACATTATCGGTATCTAATCCCGTTTTGTAGCTGGCATCAATCACCAGGCGCTGCGCATCTGCAAACTTATAGCGCCACATTAAATGGTTATTACGCTGCTGTGTTTCTAGACGATCATCAAATATTTGAAAAAGATAAAACTCATTATTTTCAATGGCTCGCGTGCCCACGCCAATAGTGATGGCATCGCTAGGGTCGTGCCCTATATCATAATATTCCTGCAAGTTAGTGCGCGCAATACCCAAAATAGCAAAGGTCTTATCGCCTATTTCGGTATTTATACTTTCAGCAATATAACCTTTAGTAGCCAACTGCACAGAAAATGTCGGTCGAATATTAGTAAATGTTGGGCTATACGCATATCCCGCGCGCAGTTGGCGAAAACCATCTCTATCGCCATACTCACCTATCCACGCCGTATGAACATCATAATTAGCCCGTAAATTCACATCGACAGCATTGTTATCATCAGACGCACCTAAATAAGTAGTGGTGAATTTGTAAATCACTTTTGTTGGCTCAGCGAGAGTAGAAGAATCAACCGAACTATCTGCAGCATAGGCGCTATTAAAATTCAGCATACAAGCTAGTAAACATAAGGTTGGCGTAACAATTTTTTGAATATTCATCATAGGTTTTAAGAACACCACTTTTAAAAGAAATTCGCTTCAATGCAAATAAAGCTATATTTAATCATACAACGTCATTCTCGCGATACCGTAAAGGTCTTCACCGTGGAATCTATATGCTAAAGCATATTATGCTCACTCGAAAGGCGGGAATCTAGGCAACGTGAATACAAATAATTTCACAATAAACAGCGACTCATGAGCGTCACCAAAACTGGATTACCGCCTGCGCGAGAATGACGGATTGCGAGTATTTTAGAATGTAATGAGCAGTCATGAAGTCCGAGACGATTTTGACTTTCAATCCCCTTAAACCTCGCCTGGGTTACTAAGTTTCACGGGGGTTTTCGGCAAGCGGCTGTTTGAACGAAGTGAGTTTCCGATTGACGCCCATGAAGCTGAGCAACACAGGGAATTCCGAAGGAACGCGGG
>JAYTHN010000124.1:0-1588 GCA_043732505.1 Methylotenera sp. | reverse complement strand
TTCATTGGGTAATCTTGTATAAAAAAGCTAAAAACTTTTGTTAACTAACATACCGAGCCACTATAGACTCAACCTTAATCTGCGAGCCTAAGTCCGGTAAACTGCCAGCGCTGATGTGGGTAGAAAAAGTTACGATAAGTGAGTCTCGTATGATCCTCAGCAGTCGCTATTGATGAACCACGCAGCACATATTGCCCATTCATGAACTTACCATTGTATTCACCGACCGCGCCAGGGTTGGTTCTAAAGCCTGGGTAAGCCACATACGGGCTTGCGGTCCATTGCCAAACCTCGCCATATAGTTGTTTGAGATTGGCTGGATATTGCTCATTGATACTAGCGGCAAACTCCCACTCGGCTTCTGTAGGCAAGCGTTTTCCTCCCCATCTTGCAAAAGCATCAGCCTCAAAAAAACTGATATTACAAACTGGTGCTGCTAAATCTACAGGCCGTAAACCATATACACCATAAACAAAATATCCTCTTTTTTCTTGCAAATTTATTTCTCCTTGCGCATCAGTTTTTTGCCAATAAAGCGGCATTTGCCATTGTTCTTGTTTGACTGTTTTCCAGCCATCTGCTAGCCACAGTAATGGGTTGCTATAACCACTATCTTCTATAAAAGAGATCCATTCTGCGTTAGTGACTAATTGCTTAGCTAATTGAAAAGGCGCTAAAAATACTTGATGCGCAGGCGTCTCATTATCAAAAGAAAAATTACAGTCTAGGTTAGCCATATCATAGCCAATTTTGACTAAGCCTCCAGTAAAATATTGCATCTCTTGATAGTGATTACTTACTATATAACTATACAGCTCATGATTTATGATTTGATTATCAATATTTAAATAAGCGGGATTAAGTGGGTTTTGCGATAGGTTAAATAAAATATCAGTCACTAACAGCTCTTGATGCTGCTGTTCATGATGTATACCTAACTCTATTAATTTCAGCAACTCAGCATCAAGGTCTGCACTCATTGCAACGACCAAAGTATTATCAACTTCTTGGCGATAATCTAAAATTTCTTTTAAACTTGGGCGACTAATTAATCCACGGCTTTTTTGTGGCTGACGCTGGCCTACTGTTTCGTAATAAGAGTTGAATAAAAACCGATATGGCTCAGCAAAAGTTGACTGAAAGCCCAATGTTTTTAGTATAAATTCCTCAAAAAACCAAGTGGTATGTGCTAAATGCCATTTACCAGGACTAGCAAAATCTTCTGCTTGAATTTGCATATCTGCCTCAGACAAAGGGGCAGCTAACTGCAGAGTTTTTTGTCTAATTTTAATGAATCTAGCTTTTAGCAGATTTGTTGTTATCGTTTGAGACATCTGTGCAACCTATAGCTGGTACATTCAAATTATATGAGTAGAAATCATTACTTTCTCAAGTAATCGAGCGAGTAATCGAAAGTTTATGCACATTTTACGAATAGCATTTTTGGTAAATAGTTCAGTATAATTCTCGTAAGTTTAAACAATTAGTGATTTTAATCGCATTCGATGTATCAATATTAGCTTACTTCTAAAAATCGCTCAAAATCGTGGATTTTAAGTGGTTTGCTAAAATAAAAACCTTGAAAGTA
>JAYTHN010000123.1:0-16448 GCA_043732505.1 Methylotenera sp. | reverse complement strand
CGCTAAGGTATTGTCGATTACCTTTAAATTCTGCAAAAGCTATGGTGCGATTATCTAGCACATGCAAAAAACCTACTGGACCGCCATGATGTTGCTCATATAGCCAATCATTTTCAGAAATTGTCGCCATATAAAAGCTATCACGTGTATTTATAAATTATGTTACAAATTCGCCTAGCTGATTGCGGGGATGATCCGAAATTTCAAATCTTTGATTGTTTTTGCGACTTCCGTAGCGTGTTTGTGCCTCTTTTACGCTCTCTGTAAAACTTATATTTGCAAATGCGTTTGGCATGTTGTCCTCCTTAAATCAGCTGGCAATTTAAGCTGTCAGCTGATTTAATACTTAACTTAAAAAGTCAAAACAGTTGTTCCAAATTTTAGTAATTTCCCAAAGCCAACTAAGCCTGTTGTGCCTGGTATTTGATTTTCGCTAATGGTTAGGATACCGCATGCATTTGCTTCTTCAGCTGCACCAAATAAATCTGCGCAGGCACAAGAAACACCAGCAACATTACCTTTTACCAGATTATACAAGTCATGTAAGGCATGACCTTTTTGTGTGATTAAGGCCGGTCAACGCGTGCCTGTCCCTTGAAAATTAATCGAGACATCCCCGCCAGATTGCTTAATGTCATAAGCGGCAGCTAAACCATTAAAGGCGCAACCAAGAGCTTCCTAACCACCAGTTTTTGGGACTGAAAAAATAAATGTGGCTATTTTATTTATTATAGACTACTAAGAATTACTTAAATATTAAACCGAACATTCGGTGTGGTGCCATTATACTTAAAATAAATTAAATTAATATGGCCAAAGCAATCAATGAAAATACTGCGCTAATAGAAGCGCTGTTTGATATATTCCGTAATCATGGTTACGAGAGCACGACTATTTCTTTGCTGTCAGAAGTGACTGGCCTTCAGAAATCGAGCCTGTATCATCACTTTCCCAAGGGTAAAGAAGATATGTTAAAGGCGGTGGTGGAGTTTGTAAGCGGGAAAATTCACCAGCATGTGATTACTCCGTTATTAGATAAAGAAGTCGACCAAGAAAAGCGATTCAGCAATTTGATTGCAACGATTACTAGGTTTTACAGTGATGGCAGAAAAAATTGTTTATTAAACGTCTTAAACCTTGGCGAAAAAAAGTAGAAATTAAACAATTGCAAAATAAGGATTTTAAAGCTTGGTTAAATGCTTTGATTCAATTAGGCAAAGATGCAGGAGTAGATGAGCCTGAAGCCAAAAGCTGGGCTGAGCGATTTTTAGTAATCGTAGAAGGTGCACTTGTAATCCAGCGCCTCACCAATGACTTGCAAACTTTCGAGAGACATATGGAATACGAGAAAAAACAGTTTAGTCAATTTCTAGCCCAACAATAAGGAGTCGTAATGAATACCAATTTAGAAGCTCGTCCACCAGTGCCATCATTCACGTTTGAAACAGCTATACAAAAAGTGCGTATTGCTGAAGATGGCTGGAATAGCCGTGACCCGCAACGTGTTTCTATGGTGTATACGCTAGATAGTCAATGGCGTAACCGTGCAGAGTTTCCACGTGGGCGTGCAGAAATCGTAGAATTTTTAACACGTAAATGGACTAAAGAACAGGAATATAGGCTTATTAAGGAGCTTTGGGCCTACACAGAAAATAGAATTGCAGTGCGTTTTGCCTACGAATGGCATGATGATGCGGGCAATTGGTTTAGGTCTTACGGCAATGAAAACTGGCAGTTTGATGCTAATGGCTTGATGGAATTACGCTATGCCAGTATTAACGATTTGGCCATTCAACAAAGTGAACGCAAGTTCTTTTGGCCATTTGGTCGCAGGCCAGATGACCATGCAAGTTTGAGTGAGCTTGGTTTGTAGATTTAAGCTTTAAGCAACACAATCACTGCACCACTTCCACCATCTTGCCTGCGCGCTTCTGCGTAGGCAATCACTTCATCTTTTTGCATTAACCAGCCCCTTAGCTTATGTTTTAGTACAGGTTCGCGGTTGCGTGACCCTAGCCCCTTGCCATGTACGATACGCACACAACGGATGCCATTTTTTTTACAGTCGATGATAAAGGTTGATACATAAAGCCGTGCTTCGTCACTAATTAGGCCATGTAAATCTATGGCGGCTTGCACCACCCAATGCCCGCGGCGCAGTTTGCTTAAAATAACGGGGGAGTGACCATCGCGTAAGTAAAGTAATTCTTCACCTGTTTCCATTTCATGGGCTGGAATAAAGTGGTCAGATAATGAGTCAACAAGGGCTTGTTGCTCATCGCGAATAAATTGCCTAGGAATAGGTTTTGGTTTTAATTTGTATGAATGCACCAGTGGCGCAGTGAAAGGGCGAGCACCTTTCACTGCTTCGCGAAACAGTTCTAAATCTTCTTCTGAATTTTCATTGTTAGCCACAATATAGTTATCATTGTCTTATATTTAACTTTATCCGTCATTCCCGCTTACGCGGGAATGACGGATAGTTTTAATTAGTAGATTATTTATCTAAATAGCGTTCAGCATCTAGCGCAGCCATACAACCTGTGCCCGCACTAGTAACGGCTTGGCGATAAATGTGGTCTTGCACATCGCCCGCAGCGAATACGCCAGGGATGCTAGTTGCCGTGAAATTACCACCGCGACCAGATTGCGTGACGATATAACCACCTTCCATTTCAAGCTGACCTTCAAAAATATCAGTGTTTGGTTTATGGCCAATCGCAATAAATACGCCCATGAGTGGGATGTCTTTAGTTGTGCCATCATTTGCGTTTTTAAGACGCATACCAGTCACGCCGCTGTCATCGCCTAATACTTCATCTAGCGTTTGAAAAGTCTCTAGTACGATTTTACCTTCAGCCACGCGAGCATTTAGTTTATCCACCAAAATCGCTTCAGCTTTAAATTTATCACGGCGATGCACTAAAGTAACTTTGCTAGCAATATTCGCTAAATAAAGCGCTTCTTCTACAGCCGTATTGCCGCCACCGATTACCGCCACTTCTTGATTGCGGTAGAAAAAACCATCACAGGTAGCACAAGCAGAAACGCCTTTACCGCTGAATTTCTCTTCAGAAGGAATGCCTAAATATTTAGCAGAAGCCCCTGTTGCGATAATCAATGCATCACAAGTATATTCACCGCTATCGCCTACTAAGCGAATCGGTTTTTCATTCAGATGCGTGGTGTGGATATGGTCAAATATCATCTCAGTATTAAAGCGCTCAGCATGCTTTTGAAAGCGTGCCATTAATTCAGGACCTTGCACGCCGTCTGCATCGGCAGGCCAGTTATCAACCTCAGTGGTAGTCATCAGTTGACCGCCCTGAGCGATACCAGTAATGAGCACTGGTTTAAGGTTAGCACGAGCTGCGTATACTGCTGCTGAATAGCCAGCAGGACCCGAACCCAGTATAAGAAGATGGACGTGACGTGTTGCCATGATTAATGCCTTTAATAAAAATCTAATTCTAGATAAAATGATGCAATTGTCTTTTTTTACAAGTAGCTGAAAGATAATTTACTTATTTTTTATAAACTTAATCAGCTCTCAACATAACTTGTATAATTTTTTTAAACTATTTTTCTAAAAGACTACGCAACATCCAGCCAGTTTTTTCATGTAACTGTAAGCGCTGTGTGAGTAAATCTTTAGTGGCTTCATCGGCAGCTGCTTCAGCAGCAGGGAATACGCTACGCGCAGTGCGACATACTGCTTCATGGCCTGCTACTAATTCAGCAATCATATCTTGTGCTTTTGGCACAGATTCAGATTCTTTAATTGATGATAATTTTACAAAATCGCGATAAGTACCTGGTGCATAAACATCTAATGAGCGAATACGTTCAGCCACTAAATCTACCGCTAATGCAAGCTCAGTATATTGGCCTTCAAACATGAGATGTAGCGTGTTGAACATTGGACCAGTCACGTTCCAATGGAAATAATGTGTTTTAAGATATAGCGTGTAAGTATCTGCTAAGAGGTGAGATAAACCCTTTGCAATTGCTTTTCTATCTTTTTCTTTAATACCAATATCCATGATGTTTTCCTAGGGTTAGAATTGATTAAAAGTAATTCAATATTGTATTAGCTACCTAGCTACTTTGATACTGCTATAATTAAAATTAACGATAAAATTGTAAGGCACCACTATATTGTTTTTCAAAAAATCTACTCCTGTGAATGCACGTCGTGAAGCTGAAGTGAATAAGTCACATGCTATTAGTGCCAAGCTTATAAAAGAAGCTTGGTGGCTAGTGCTAGTGTTGGTCGGGCTTTATATTGCAATTATTCTCGTTACCTATCACAGAGAAGATCCATCGTGGTCACACATGGCTGCAGATAACGCGATTATCCATAATAGTGGCGGTAATGTAGGTGCTTGGCTGTCAGACATGTTGCTGTATTTATTTGGCTTTTCAGCATGGTGGTGGGCGGTCTTAGCTTTTTACGCCATGTGGTTTGTCTATCTAAAATTAGAGGCGGTAAATTTGAGCGAAAAACCATTTTTACTCTTTAATTTTATGGGGTTTGGCTTGCTGCTTATTGCCTCTTGTACTTTGGAGGCAGGTCATTTAATTAGCCTGCCAGTTTCATTGCCATTAGCCCCTGGTGGTATGTTGGGTACATCGGTGGATAGCCTTCTACGTAATATGTTTGGTTACACAGGCTCAAGCATGTTGTTGTTATTAATGTTTGTTGTAGGCTTTAGTTTATTCACAGGCTGGTCGTGGATTATGCTGATTGAAAAATTTGGTGCAGGTTTAATTACCAGCTACGAATTTATCAAGCTTAAATGGCAAGATTGGCAAGATAGAAAAGCAGGCAAAGTCGTTGAGTCGGAGCGTGCGGAATATGTGCATAGCGAACGTAAGCGTGTGGAAAATCGCGAACCATTGATGATAGAAGCGCCAGTATTAGAAATCGCCCAAAGTGCACGCGTGCAAAAAGAAAAGCAAGCGCCATTGTTTGAAACTTTGCCAGACACACCATTGCCGCCTTTACATTTATTGGATGAACCATCAGGCACAGTGCCGTTGCAATCGGCTGAAACCTTAGACTTCACCTCGCGTTTAATTGAACGAAAATTGATGGATTTCGGTATTGAAGTTAAAGTGCTGACGGCTTCACCAGGCCCTGTGATTACACGTTACGAGCTTGAGCCTTCTGCGGGTGTTAAAGGTAGCCAAGTAACCAATTTAGTCAAAGATTTAGCACGTGCTTTATCGGTGGTCAGCGTTCGTGTGGTGGAGACTATTCCAGGTAAAACTTGTATGGGTTTAGAAATTCCAAACCCTAAACGTCAAATCGTTTATTTGTCTGAAATCATGGGTAGTCAAGCATATGCGGATGTTCATTCACCTATCGCCATTTGCTTAGGGAAAGATATTGCAGGTAAGCCAGCAGTGGCTGATTTAGCCAAAATGCCGCATGTGCTAGTTGCTGGAACCACGGGTTCTGGTAAGTCAGTTGCCATCAATGCACTCATTTTAAGTTTGCTTTACAAAGCGGATGCCAGTCAAGTTCGTATGATTTTGATAGACCCTAAAATGCTAGAGCTTTCGGTATATGAAGGTATTCCGCATCTATTAGCACCAGTAGTGACTGACATGCGCCAAGCCGCAAATGCCCTCAATTGGTGTGTGGCTGAGATGGAGCGCCGCTATAAATTGATGTCTATGTTAGGCGTGCGTAACTTGGCAGGTTATAACCAAAAAATCAGAGATGCAGATAAAGCCGATGAAAAAATACCGCATCCATTTAGCTTAACGCCAGATGACCCAGAACCGCTCATGGAAATGCCACTGATCGTGGTGGTAATTGATGAGTTGGCGGATTTGATGATGGTAGTAGGTAAAAAAGTGGAAGAGCTCATTGCGCGTTTAGCCCAAAAAGCCCGTGCATCTGGTATACATTTGGTGCTTGCTACACAGCGTCCGTCAGTAGATGTGATTACTGGGTTGATCAAGGCTAATATTCCAACTCGCGTTTCGTTCCAAGTATCGAGCAAAATTGATTCAAGAACCATACTAGACCAAATGGGGGCTGAAGCGTTACTAGGACAAGGGGACATGTTGTATATGCCGCCTGGCACCGGCTATCCTATTCGTATTCATGGCGCATTTGTTTCTGATCAAGAAGTGCATAAAGTAGTGAATTACCTAAAATCACAAGGTGAACCTAACTATATTGAAGGCATGTTAAGTAATGAAGCAGAAGAAGGCGGTGGCGACTTTGTGGCAGGTGGCAGTGCTGGTGGGTCTAGCGGTGCAGGCGAAGTTGATCCGCTGTATGACGAAGCTGTTGGTATCGTACTCAAAACGCGTCGTGCTAGTATTTCAGGCGTACAGCGCCAGTTACGTATAGGCTACAACCGTGCCGCACGTTTAATTGAAGATATGGAGCGCGCGGGATTAGTTTCTGCCATGCAAAGCAATGGTAACCGTGAAGTATTAGCACCCCACCACGAAGTGTAGTGTTGTGCTTCAATAATTAATCAATCGTAAGGATCTGAATGTATAAGATAAAAAATGTAATGCTAAGTTTACTATTGATGCTGCCATTGGTTTTAAGCGCGCCTATTGCGCAAGCAGATGGTATTAGTAGCCTTAAAAATTTCTATGCTAAAACCAATGCCATGCGAGCAAATTTTTATCAAATCGTTACTGATAGACAAGGCCAAAAAATACAAGAAGTGTATGGTGAGATGCAATTAAAAAGACCGAATATGTTTAGGTGGGATTACAACAAACCATTTGAACAACAAATCATTAGTGATGGTAAACAGGTGTGGCTTTTTGACACAGAGCTAGCGCAAGTTACAGTGAGAGCTTTAAGTAAAGCATTAGGTTCCAGCCCTGCTGCATTATTGGCTGGTGGTGAGAGTTTAGACAAAAACTTTAAGCTAGTGAATCTGCCAGCTAAAGATAATCTAGAATGGGTAAGTGCAAACCCTAACGACACCGATTCAGGGTTTGAGAAAATTGCCTTGGGATTTAAAAATGATTTACTGCAAGAAATGAATCTAGTGGATACCTTTGGGCATCAAACGAAGATAGTGTTTAGTAAGCAATTACAAAATCCAGTGATTGATACTAAAACATTTCTATTCAAACCGCCTAAAGGGGTTGATGTCGTAGGCGAGTAATCGTAGCTGACAAATAGTAGCTGAGTAAGCAAGCAATATAACGAATTGATAGGCAAGGCTATTGCCACGGTTTGACACCTGTTAATATGCAGGTTAATTGAAAGTATTTAGGGTGTTCTGATTAAACGGCATCACTAAATATGAGTCACCTAAAGAGATATCACATATTTTGAATAGCTTTTTTCAAACCACTAGCCCAGCAGCGCCACTCGCCGAAAAACTCCGCCCCAAAACCTTGGATGAAGTGGTTGGACAGTCTCATTTATTAGGCCCAAGTAAGCCGTTAAGGTCAGCTTTTCAATCTGGCAAGTTGCCTTCTATGATTTTGTGGGGGCCACCTGGCGTGGGTAAAACCACATTAGCACGCTTAATTGCCAATACCGCCGATGCTGAGTTTATTCCCATTTCTGCTGTGTTATCAGGCATTAAAGACATTCGTGAAGCAGTTGAGCGCGCTGAATTAACTTTACAACAGCATGGCCGCAAAACCATTTTATTTGTTGATGAAGTACATCGATTCAACAAAGGTCAGCAAGATGCATTTTTGCCTTTTGTTGAAAGTGGCCTCATCACCTTTATTGGCGCTACCACTGAAAACCCATCTTTTGAAGTCAATAGTGCTTTACTAAGCCGAGCGCAAGTCTTTGTCCTGAATGCGCTCTCTGAGCCAGAACTATCGCTGTTGCTAGATCGTGCACAGCAATTGGTCGCTGAAAATGTAACCTTATCTAACGATGTGCGCGAGCAAATTTTAACTTATGCCGATGGTGATGCAAGGCGCTTGCTTAACTTTGTAGAAAGCTTATTCAATGCTGCTGAAAGTGAAAATGTCACTGAGATAGATGAAGCGTTTTTACAAACCACCATGGCGAGCAAGTTACGCCGCTTTGACAAAGGCGGCGAAGCGTTTTATGACCAAATTTCTGCGTTACATAAATCGGTACGCGGTTCAAACCCAGATGCAGCTTTGTATTGGTTTCTAAGAATGATAGATGGCGGTGCAGACCCATTATATTTGGGTAGGCGCATCATGCGCATGGCGATTGAAGATATCGGTTTGGCCGACCCACGCGCGCAAAGCATGGCGTTGGAAGCTTGCCAAATTTATGAGCGCTTAGGTTCACCAGAAGGTGAGTTAGCGCTTTCTAATGCCTTGATTTACTTGGCTGTTGCGCCTAAAAGTAATGCATCTTACACTGCCTATAATCAAGCTAAAGCATTAGTTTCTCAAGATAAATCACGCCCTGTGCCATTACATCTAAGAAACGCGCCAACAAAGCTAATGAAAGGGTTGGATTATGGCAAAGAATACCGTTACGCACACAACGAGCCTGAGGCCTATGCCGCTGGCGTAGACTATTTTCCAGATGATTTAACACCACCACAGTTTTATATGCCCACACCACGAGGCTTAGAAGGTAAAATTATGGAAAAATTAGCGCACTTGCGCGAACTAGACAAACGTCAATTAGATAAAAAAGCCAAGAAATAGAGAGCCTATGTTAGATATTCAAGCATTAAGAAATGATTTAGAGGATGTGGTTGGACAGTTAAAAAAACGTGGTTTTGATTTTGACGCAATTAGATTTAGCGAGTTAGAAACAGAGCGAAAAGATGTGCAAACGCGTACGCAAGAGTTGCAAGCGAAGCGTAATAGTACTTCTAAACAGATTGGTATCGCAAAATCTAAAGGTGAGGATGTCAGTACAATTTTGGCTGAGGCTGCAGGTTTGGGTGACCAACTAAAAGCCGATGAGGCACGACTTCTAGAATTGCAAACAGATTTACAAAATCTTTTATTGAATGTGCCTAATCTACCGCACGAGACTGTACCAGCTGGTAAGTCCGAAGCTGATAATATTGAAGTGCGCAAAGTTGGCGCTCCGCGTATTTTTGATTTTGAAATCAAAGACCATACTGACGTGGGTACACCGTTAGGGCTGGATTTTGATACAGGCATCAAGCTTTCTGGTGCGCGCTTTACTTTTATGCGCGGACACATTGCTAAACTACATCGTGCTTTGGCGCAGTTTATGCTAGATACTCAAACTGAACAGCATGGCTATGAAGAGTGTTATACGCCTTATATTGTTAATGCTGATACTCTTCGCGGCACAGGTCAATTGCCAAAATTTGAGGAAGATTTATTTAAAATTCCAAGGTCGAAGACTGAGTTAAATGAGTCTCATAAGCTTGATGAAAGTAATCAGCGTGGAACATTTGCAATAAAAGTCGAAAACTTTTATTTAATCCCCACGTCTGAGGTTACACTCACCAACACAGTCCGCAACGAAATCATACCTATAGAATCTTTACCAATTAAGCTCACAGCACACACCCCATGCTTCCGCTCTGAAGCTGGTTCTTACGGGCGTGATACTAAGGGCATGATACGTCAGCATCAGTTTGATAAAGTCGAGATGGTGCAAATCGTCCATCCGGATACCAGCTATGCGACGCTGGAAGAGATGGTTGGCCATGCTGAGAATATTTTAAAATCACTCGGTTTACCGTATCGTGTAGTGTCACTTTGCAGGGGCGATATGGGTTTTGGTGCGGCAAAAACGTATGATTTAGAAGTATGGTTACCAGCACAAAATACTTATCGTGAAATTTCATCCGTATCTAATTGTGAGGCTTTTCAAGCACGCCGTTTGCAAGCACGATTCAAAAATGCGCAAGGTAAAATGGAGTTTGTGCATACCTTGAATGGTTCTGGTTTGGCAGTCGGGCGTACGTTGGTTGCGGTACTAGAAAACTACCAAAACGCAGATGGTAGCGTCACTGTGCCTGAAGTGTTGCGCCCTTACATGACAGGTCTAGAGAAGCTTACGGTTGCTAAGTAAGGCTTAAAATCATCAATTGCATTCATTACAAGGATATTTGTGATGAATGCAATTAGATATTTCCTAATCTATCCGCGCAATTTTGTATCTATCTAAGTCTGGATTATGGCTTGGTTGATAGCGTTGTAAAATGCGCTGATAACTGCGAATAGACTCTACAAAAATAACCGGCGCACCACCACTGGCATAGCCATATTTAGCCGTGCTGTAATATTCTGGGTCGGTTAACATCACCAGAGTTTTTTTAACATCTGCCCAGCTGTCTGGATTAAGCTTTAAGCGCTTTGCAAGCACTCTTGCATCTTCTACATGCGCATAGCCGATGTTATAAGAGGCTAGTGCCAGATAGGTACGATCTGGTTCTACTATGCGCTCAGGAATAATATCCCGCATTTTCAATATGTATTTCGCGCCTGCAGGAATGCTTTGTTTAGGGTCTAGCCTATCGGTCACTCCCATTAAATCAGCAGTGCTTTCGGTAAGCATCATTAGTCCACGCACGTTAGTAGGTGATGTATTGTAAGTATCCCAATGTGATTCGCGATAACTAACCGCCGCTAATAACCGCCAATCAATGCCAGTTAATTCTTGTGCTTGTTTAAATATATGCTTGTATTTAGGTAGTAAAGTATTGGTGAGTTTAAGGAAATTTGTAATATCTTGCGTATTGAGGCGCTTTGAACTACCATAATAACGATCAATCAAATTACGTAATGTGCCATCTTTGAGAATCTTGTCGAAAAAGGAATTCACTTTTTTGACTAGTTTAGGGTCTGCATTTTTAGGCAAAGCCCAAGCAATGTTTTCTGGCTTACCAAGGGGCAAACCAATGGCCAAGTTTGGGTAGTAGTTTTGCATCATTGCAACTAAATGACTATCCGCCACTGTTAGGTCTAAAACCCCATTGGCTACATGGTCTAACAGTACTTCAGAGTTCGTTTGTTTGAGCGCTTGCCAACGTAAACTTGGCTCTTTTTCTTGCATTTGGGCTAGCCGTTCAGCAAAGCTGGTACCTGCGGGCACGACGATTTTTTTATCTGAGATTGAGGCTAGATCTTTAGGTTTATCATCAATTTCATTATTGTAGATAAGCTGTTGCTGCGTTTCTTGATAAGGTTTAGCAAATTGGACAAGTTGTTGCCTTAGCGGTGTAATGGTTAAGTTTGCTGCGGCAATATTGGCTTTACCCTTAAGTAACGTGGGAATAACATCGCTAATACTATTCACCAGCAAAAATTTTATTTGATATTCTGGGGCGTAGTCTTTAATGAACATCGTAGCTAAATCATATTCAATACCAGAAAATTGATTATCACCGTTGACGTAATAAGTGGTTGGGCCATTGTGAGTCACAAAAACAATTTCATTTTTGTTTAAACCCGCTAATTTTTGTTTATCTTGATTATCAGATGACTTACAGGCGACTAACAAACATAAACAAAAAAATATGAAAAATAAGCGCATATTAGACTAATTTATTTGCGGCATTGGCCTAGGCCGTACGCTCACTAATAACGCCGTTTGCAGCAATTAATACGATATCAGTCAGGCTATAAAAAATGCCGTGTTCTACTACGCCAGGGGTATTGCTGATTAAATCATTTAAATTTTGAGCTGGAATATTGGCATCGAATTTCATATCTAGTACATAGCTGCCATGCGAGGTGACCCAAAATCCATCTTTAGCAGCATTAGGTCGTAAATCTCCTTGCGCGCCAGCATTCTCAAGACTTTTTTTAGTCAGTTGCCACGCAAAAGGAATCACCTCAATAGGGATAACGAAGTTTTGACCGATGCTATTCACCAACTTACTTTCATCAGCCACTACTATAAATTGCGTTGCGGCTTTAGCCAGTAGCTTTTCTTTCACTAAATCACTACCACGGCCTTTAACTAGCGTCATTTCAGGTGTGATTTCATCCGCACCATCCACATATAAATCAATACTATTTATGTGCTCTAGTGCAACGATGGATAAACCTAGTGATTGGGCTTTTTGTGCACTTACAGTTGAGCTTGCAACTGTAGTAATTTTAAGTCCCCCATCACGCTGAAGTCTTGCCAACTCTTCAATAAAATAGTTAGCAGTAGAGCCAGTTCCTAAGCCAACCAGCATGCCACTTTTAACATAAGTTGCAGCGCGTAAAGCGACTAATTGTTTGTCGTTCATTTGTCTTCTCCAGCTCATTTTTCTACTTTAATAGCAGATATATTACATTCGTATATTAGCGCGATTAAGTACTTTTGGGCATTAAAAAAGGGAACATCTGCTCCCTTAATTGTTAAACATTACTAAGTTTTGATAATTAAAATTATCTCAACTATGTTAATAAAGTACTGTTATTACAGTGCATTTATTTCAGTACACGGTTTCTATATTCACCAGTACGTGTGTCAATTTCAATTTTGTCACCAGTGCTACAAAACAAAGGTACTGGAATTTCAAAACCAGATGCAATTTTAGCTGGTTTCATTACTTTACCTGATGTATCCCCTTTAACTGCTGGCTCAGTGTAAGTAATTTCACGGATTACCGAGTTAGGCACTTCAACTGAAATTGGTTTTTCGTTATAAAAACGAATATCCACAGGCATGCCATCTTCAAGGTATGGAAGTGCATCTTCCATGTACTCACCATCAACATCATACTGATTATAGTCAGCATCCATAAATACATAAGCTGGATCGGCAAAATACGAATAAGTCACTTCTTTTTTCTCTAAAACGACCACTTCAAATTTATCGCCAGCGTTATAAATATTTTCGCTAGGAGCATCAGTTAATAAGTTTTTGAACTTCATTTTGACTACGGCTGAGGTACGGCCAGATTTATTGTATTCTGCTTTAACGATAACGAGTGGATCGCTACCAATCATAATCACGTTTCCGGCGCGGAGTTCTTGTGCTGTTTTCATTGGTTGCCTATACCTAGCTAAATTGAGCTTAAATTAAATTTTAGTTAAAAATGACACGTGCTTTTTGAAATAACAAATACGTGAAAAACGCGAATTATACCTTATTTTTTGCCAAATTTTCACTAAAAATCACCAGCTTAGTCGCAAGGTCTGGTTGGTTGATGAGTGCGTTTGAGCGTTTTTCAGCATAGCGCTGAAATTCAGATAGATTGTTGATTAGAGAAGCCCAAGGTTCTTGAACTAAGGTCTTTTTTAAGGACGCAGTGCTTTTTAATGCAGTTTTTGTTAGGCTATCAGTAGCAGGTCTTTGAGACCAAGCTAGATTTGCTTGATAAATGGTTGACGATATCTCTGTTGATTGTTTTTCGGTACTGTGCGTGTAGATTTCTAAAAAGGCAGTTATTTTTTTAATGTGGGTGTCATCAGACTGAATGTAAGGTTGCCAGATAAAAGGTTTACCAGCCCATATTGCACGTATCCAACTATCTTCGCCACGCACAAAATTCAAATCACAGGCCCATAATAAACGGTCATAGTCTGCTTGTGATAAAAACGGAATAACATGGATTGTCAAATTTCCATAAATTGCATTTTCATTAATACTAAACTTAAAATCTGTTAAAACGTCATTAAATGCTATTAAGTTGTCATCAATAGGCAAGTATAGGTCAATCGCTTGATCTGATTCTGCTAAAGCTAATAATAGGTTATTGATTGGTGCTTGGAGATAACAAAATAGAGAAATTTTGATTGAGTTTGTATGCGTGTTATTATTTATTACTGTTTTTTTTGGGTCTGCCTTACTTGTTTGTAGATTTAGCCAAAACTCATCTTGTAGAGCAATGCTATTCAAAAATGCATCACGTTTTGTTATTAAATCTGCTTCCCTAATTAAGCCGCCAGTATCTAGACGAAGGCCAGGGAAAAAGAAATATTTGGTGATTAATAGTGCAGGGTGGCGCGATGGTTTTGTATGAAAATCACTCACCCACGCTTCTGCTGAAAGATACTCAAGATTGATCCAAATAGTTTGCTGAGCACATATTTTTTGGATGTAAACACTAGGCAATTCACAACTAAAAGTTTCCAGCACTACATCTGGTAGTACTGCATTTGCAAGCACTGTATTTTCTAGCACTATGTCTGTATGAGTTTCTATGTCAAAGTCAGACCAACTGCAAATTTCAATATTGTTGATAATTTGTGAATTTTGATCATGACGCAAACCTTGAATGATTTTGCTAGCAATGACAAGATCGTCAATAAACAGTCTTATTTGCAAGTGATGTTCATTTGCGAGTTGTTGGCTCAAGCGCCAACATATGCCTATATCACCAAAGTTATCAACAATATGGCAAAAAATATCCCAGCGCTTACCCGTTTGTTGGATCATGCTACTTGATTCGGATTGAGATTTGTAATTTTTTCAGGCTGTTGATATTGAATTTCAATCACTTCATATTGCTCTTCGCCTGCTGGCGTAACAACCTTAATGACATCTCCTATTTTTTTTCCCAGCATAGCGCGTGCTAAGGGAGAAACCCAGCTAATATAACCTAATGATGGCTCTAACTCATCCGTCCCTACAATACGATAAGTACGTACAGAATCATCTTTTAGTGAAAATAACGTGACCCAAGCGCCAAAAAATATTTTCTCCAAGCCAAGCTGAGTCGCTGGATCAACAATCACGGCTAAATCCATACGTTGCATTAAAAAGCGCAGGCGGCCATCTATTTGACGTAAACGTTTTTTACCGTAAATATAATCGCCGTTCTCACTTCTATCACCATTGCCTGCTGCCCACGAAACTACTCGCACAACTTCTGGGCGCTCAACTTTTAATAGTTGCTGAAACTCGGCCTCAATTCTTGAGTGACCTTGAGGCGTAATATAATTTTTTTCGTCTGCCATACTTAAAGGTGTGAAAATGGAGTGATTAACATTGACTTACTTTTCTATAACCTGAATGCCATGAACAAAATAAGCTGTTTCACCAAAACACGAAGAAGGAATGCCTTTATGCTCCTCGTAAACGAGTTTTACACGCTTGCCTAATGAGTCATTCACTTGCTTTGCAATAGCCTCATCTTTAACCGTAAATAAAAACTTCTCGGCTTGTGTGCCAGGCATTGAGACTAATACAACTTCACCTTCCCAAGTTTTGCATACATATCCTTTTAGTGAAAACTTTTGCACATAACCCGCGCGTTCGCCTGAAGAATATACCCATTGCAAAGTACCCCAAGTATATAAACCAAATAAAATAAGTGGAATAATAATTAACAATATGAGATATTTTAATAAGCCTTTTAATTTACTCAACATAGCCTGCCTCTAATAATCAAAATGAACGCGGAAAATCAATAGTTCACAATTTAACAAATAATGGTCATCGCTAGTAATTTTTATATGATTTAACTTAATTTAATATAAAAAATACTGACTAAACGCTACAATCTCAGAATGCCATTGACGAAGAATATCATCACACTTTGCTCCACTGCACGACTTGTCCGCGGTATTAATCTACAGTATCAACAACGTCAGCTTGATAGTGGCAACCAACAATGGCAGACATCTGAGGCTTATACTTTACAGGAGTGGCTGGACAGTCTAATTGTGAATGCGCTTTTATTAGGGGTACTACCCAGCGAGACTATTCCTAGTACTACATTGAGCAATGTGGCAGAGGTTTGCCTTTGGGAGCAAGCGATTACCACATGCCTAGCTAAGCATGAGGCTGCCGCTTTGTTTGATATTCGTGCAATGGCAAAATCTGCCATTGAAGCCAATAATTTAATGCTTAATTGGCAAATCACTGAAGCTAAAGTTAATCATCAATTCATCACTCAGGAAACTCGTCAGTTTTTACGCTGGCGGCATACGTTTGCATCTTTATGTATACAACAAAACGCTATAGAAGCGGCTCGTTTAACTGCATTGCAAGTTGAATTGATAACACAACATACGCAATCTTTATTCAATACATTAACATTGCCTAGTCAGATAATATTGACTGGTTTTGATCGTATTACATCACTTGAAAACAAGTTTATTGAGGTGCTTAAGTCTTGGGGTGTTAAGGTAGAAACATTGCTGAGTGAGCGACATGCGCATCAGCAAATTAATCACCTTGCTTTTAGTGATAGCAACGCTGAATGCCGTGCAGCAGTGGCTTGGGCGCAACAAAAGCTTGCAGAAAATCCCAACGCACAATTAGCTATCATTAGCCCAGTATTGGGTAATATTCGCCGTGAATTAGTCGATCTGCTGGATGATACGTTTCATCCTGAAACCTTGCAAGCAAGCCACTGTGAAAGGCCGCGTTGTTATGACTTTTCGCTAGGCTTGGCGCTGACAGAATATCCCATTGTGCATATTGCATTGCAACTTTTGCGATTAGCAGTGACTAAAACTAATATGAGCTTTGAAGATGTGACGCCAATTTTGCAAGATGTATATTGGGGTAGCATCTTGGAGCTGGATGATAGAGCGCAGTTGGATGCACATGTGCGCAGAAACTTAAATGCGAG
>JAYTHN010000122.1:0-1595 GCA_043732505.1 Methylotenera sp. | reverse complement strand
GTTTCAGCCGTTTCATTGCCGAGCTCTTTTTCTAATGCTTTGTAATGCTCGTTAGCCGCATTTCTGAATCGAGCACGAGCACCACCCAACGAATATAGGGGCTCATCGAGTAAATCTGCTACAACTTGTAGTTCTATTTTTTGCGGATAGATATCTTTCATTGCAGCCAGCTTTGGGCTATGTCTACTGGTAAACTGAAAGAGAATTGTTTGTAAGTGAGTTGGCTATTATCTGGACCTGACCACATACCATGTAAATGTTGTGTCTTCATATTAATTCACTTGTAATTTAATTAACTTACATTAAATATAAATTAAATATATATATTTCAAGTTAATTATAAACCATGATTGCTTGAACGATAGCGTATCGCTGTCGCTGCTGTGCCTCCGTTCAAGCAATCACGCTAGTATCAGTCTTAGTGTATTTATAGCTCCCCGTGCTACATAGCTGGCATCAAGTATTTATATAGTGGGGAATTGGTTTCCTGCGCTATGAATGAGCGCATGACACAATCATTGGTGATACGAGCCTTGTTTAGAGTTGTAGATAACATGCGTCCTACTAAAGGCTTGGTGTTATATTCAGACCGAGACAGCCAGTATTGTGCTCGATATTATCAAAAGCTGTTAACCCAATTTAGCATGATGGTTTCAATGAGTTGTAAAAGTGATTGCCGGGACAACGCGCTTATGGAAAGCTTCTGAGAAACGTTAAAGAATAAGCTTGTGTAAATAAGAAATTTACCACAAGGCAACAAGCCATTACAGAATACGTTGAGATGTTCTATAACCGACAAACAAAGCAGGCAAGTTTAGAATATTTATTCCCTGCTAATTTTACTTAGCAATATTATAAAAAGTTGCTTGCGACTTAATCCGTATGACTCTTTGATTTATAACACAGATCAGTCGCTACCATCAGGCCGCTGAACGCATTGAAGTGAATCATCAAGACCAAGATCGATACCATCATGCCGATCAATAGATGTGTTTCAATTCCAGTAACATTAGCCGCCTTAGCGATTTGATGAGCAAGAGAAACGTGCCAAGAAAAATCATAAAGCCTGTGATGAAGATAATTGTCCCCTTTTTAATCTTTTGGTTGGGCCGTTTCTCGCTATGCATCGAAAACATCATTGCTTGCTTGCGTTATGACACCAGATACTTTATCTGGTATTTTACAATTTGCTACTTACAAAGCTAGAGATAATTAACTCGAGACGCTTAACGAGTCTTTGCTTTGAAATTGTGTTTAGTATAATGTTATGATTGGACTGTTCATGCTAATCTCCTAGTATGAAATTAGTAACGAATTACAGTATCGATTGATGAAGAAATTCTCATATCAGAGTAGAATTATGCGGCTTTGCCGATGTTTAACCTAGATTAACCCAAGATTTAATTAAATAAACTAAATTAGAAATGGCATGGTGTTTTCAGGGTACTGGGAAGGGTACATTGGCGAATAATATAAAAAATATTGTTGATTTCTTATAAAGCTTGCTCGTTAATGTTGTTAAAGTGAAATTTATTTGTTTTTTTCAATTTCTTATAACCAAAGAATCATTAATATCCATTTATCAAGGGTTGTTA
>JAYTHN010000121.1:0-5606 GCA_043732505.1 Methylotenera sp. | reverse complement strand
ATTTAAACTTAATTTTCAAGAAGGTAATCCAGTGTTTATTTCAAATGCATACGCAGCAGGTGGTTTGGCAGGCAACGACATCATGAGCTTTTTACCGCTAGTAGTGATTTTTGTGCTGTTTTTCTTTATGATTATTCGCCCACAAATGAAACAAGCAAAAGAACAAAAAAATATGATTGCTGCTTTACAAAAAGGTGATGAAATCGTGACAAGTGGCGGAATTGTTGGCAAAGTAACTAAAGTGAATGATGACTTTGTAACTGTAGAAATTGCTGCAAATACTGAAATCACAGTACAAAAGCAAGCGATACAAACCGCATTACCAAAAGGCACTATTAAAAGTCTTTAAGCCAAAGTCTTTTACAAGCCTGATTGATGACCTTAAGAAATATCATCTAACCCTCAAACCACAACCTGTTATTGACTAGAGCCTTACTATGAACCGCTATCCAATGTGGAAGAACATCCTAGTTGCAATCATGATTTTGATTGGACTGATTTATACGATTCCGAATTTTTTTGGTGAATCTCCAGCGGTACAAATTACCCCAGCTAAAAGTACGTCTACTTTGCACCCAGCATTGTTGGCACAAGTAGAGGATATTTTTAAGCAAGAAAAAATTCAATATGATGGTGTCTACTTAGATGCGCGTGGCGTTAAAGCAAGATTTGCCAACACGGATACACAAATTAGAGCAAAAGATGTACTACAAGCCAGCCTAGGCAGTGACTATACAGTAGCACTGAATTTACTTTCCCGTTCACCTAACTGGTTGCGTAGTTTAGGTGCGAAACCGATGTATCTAGGTTTAGATTTACGCGGCGGTGTACACTTTTTGATGCAAGTAGACATGAAAGCTGCGCTAAGTAAAGCAGCAGACCGTTTTGTTGGAGATTTCAGAGTAGCCCTGCGCAAAGAGCGCATTTCTTACACTGGCGTTACGCGTGAAGGACAAACAGTACAGATTAGCTTTAGTGATGAAGCAGAGCTTATAAGAGCAAGAACGTTGATCAGCAAAGAATATCCAAGTCTGACCTTAGATGAGTCGACTAATGGTCAAGAAAAACTATTAAAAGCCTCACTTAATGTTGCAGAACAAAAGCATATTCAAGACTTTGCCATCAAACAAAATATTCAAACTTTACATAATCGTATCAACGAACTTGGTGTAGCAGAGCCTATTATTCAGCAACAAGGTGCGGACCGTGTAGTCGTACAATTACCAGGCGTGCAAGATACAGCGAAAGCAAAAGAAATACTCGGTCGCACGGCAACTTTAGAAATCCGCATGGTAGATGAAGAAAAAAGCGATATTGCTACCCTAGAAAATGCAGCCAAGGGTCAAGCGCCTATTGGTGATGAAGTATTTAAAGATCGCCAAGGTCGTGCAATTTTAGTTAAAAAGAGTGTAGTACTCACTGGTGACTATATTACTGATGCAGGTCCTGGTGTGAATAATCAAACAGGTCAATCTGTAGTCAGCGTAACCCTTGACGCACGTGGTGCACGTATTTTTCAACAAGTAACCCGTGAAAATGTGGGTAAACGGATGGCAATTTTACTGATTGAAAAAGGTAATACAGAAATTGTCACGGCACCTACCATTAATGAAGAAATTGGCGGTGGTCGTGTACAAATTTCAGGCATGGCAAATACGCAGGAAGCAACTGACATTTCACTCTTATTACGTGCTGGTGCGCTTGCTGCACCTATGGATATTATTGAAGAACGTACCGTTGGCCCTAGCATGGGTCAAGACAACATTAATCGCGGCATGCATTCAACGCTATGGGGTTTTGCAGCAATTGCTGTCATGATGATGGTGTATTACATGGCATTTGGTGTGGTATCAGTGGTTGCGCTAGCAATTAATTTATTATTGCTAGTCGCAATTCTCTCAATGTTGCAAGCCACACTAACTTTACCAGGGCTAGCGGCGATTGCATTGGCATTAGGCATGGCGATTGATGCGAACGTGCTCATTAATGAGCGCATACGTGAGGAGCTACGTAATGGCAATACACCACAAGCGAGTATCCATGCAGGTTATGACCGTGCCTTTGACACAATTTTAGACTCTAACGTGACGACACTGATTGCTGGTCTAGCCTTATTTATGTTCGGAACCGGCCCAATCAAAGGCTTTGCGGTAGTTCACGTGCTAGGTATTTTGACCTCAATGTTTAGTGCGGTACTGGTGTCTCGTGCATTCGTAAACTTGATTTATGGCTATCGACGTAAAGTTGAAAAACTTTCAATTGGCCAAATTTACAAAGCTTAGTATTTAAAAAACTGGCATTCACTAAATTCGACATATTCATTATTACTGAAAATTATTTAGAGCAGAAAACATGGAATTATTTAGAATAAAAAATGATATTCCCTTCATGAGTTATGGTCGCTTGACGACTGCAATCTCATTAGTGACATTTATATTAGCAATCTTCTTTTTAGCACATCGCGGCTTAAATTTTGGAGTTGATTTCACTGGTGGTACGGTGATGGAAGTTAATTATCCCAATGCAGCCAATCTAGAAAGTGTGCGCAGTGCTGTTGACAGCATCGGTTTGAAAGAAGCCACTGTTCAGAATTTTGGCTCTAGCCACGATGTATTGATTCGTTTACCAGTCAAAGCAGGCCTGTCTGTCTCTCAACTATCTGAGCAAGTAAAAGCAGCTTTAGTTAAAGTGGACCCGACTGCAGAAGTGCGCCGCGTAGAATCTGTAGGTGCGCAAGTGGGCGAGGAGTTGTATGCAAATGGTGGCCTAGCGTTATTTTTTGTGTGCGTTGGTATCGTGCTTTATCTTTGGTTACGTTTTGAGTGGCGCTTTGCTGTTGCCGCAATTATTGCCAATATGCACGATGTTGTAATCATTCTAGGATTTTTTGCTTTCTTTCAATGGGAATTTAACCTAACGGTATTAGCCGCGATTTTAGCGGTACTGGGCTACTCAGTGAACGAGTCTGTGGTAGTGTTTGACCGAGTGCGCGAAAATTTTCGTAAAATGCGTAAGGCATCAGTGGTACAAGTCATCGATAATGCGATTACCCGCACGATGTCACGCACGATCATTACGCACACTATGACACAAACGATGGTAGGTTCGATGTTGTTGTTCGGTGGCGAAGTGTTACATAATTTTGCACTAGCGCTAACTATTGGTATTTTATTCGGCATTTACTCTTCAGTACTGGTTGCCTGCCCAATCGCAATGTGGCTGGGTGTGAATCGTATTAATTTGATCGGCGATACCGATAAAAAAGAGGCTGAATCAAAAGGCAAAGGCAAAAAACAAGGAGTGATTGAGCCAAATCCTGCTGATTTTGCAAACTAACCATTCATAAAAAAACGCCCCAATATAATGCGTGATTAAACGCATTATATTGAACAGCCACTCGGCTAAAAGTCTCAAATAATTAATCGAATGCAGTCACTTTTAATCCGCACTCCATAGCATACTTGATTTTTAGTATTGCTCACGGTTACACTCTTTACATGTTGAATTCACTCATTACTACTCTTGGATAATATTCCCATTTCTTGGCAGTTATTCGCTCTTACAATACTGCTGCTTATTTCTGCTTTTTTCTCTATCGCTGAAACCAGCTTGATGTCGCTCAACCGCTACCGGATGAAGCATTTAGCTAAACAGGGTCATCGAGGCGCTAGGCTTGCCAGCATATTATTATCAAAAACCGATAAACTTTTGGGCGTCATTTTATTGGGAAATACGCTGTGTATTTCTGCTTCATCCACGCTTGTTGCTGTAATCAGTGTTAATTTATTTGGTGAAGGCGAGTATGTATTAATGATAGGCACGCTTGCTGTAACTTTTGCGATTTTAGTCTTTAGCGAAATTTCACCAAAAGTGATAGCGGCGGCTTATCCAGAAAAACTAGGCTTTGCGTGTAGCTATGTGCTTTACCCATTACTGTGGCTGCTAAACCCTGTAGTGTCTTTTGTAAACCTTTTTGTTAAAGGTTTTGTGCGAGCACTTGGCATTAAAGTGAATTTTGAAGAAACGATGCATGCTATTACTACAGAAGAGTTACGTAATATCGTTTCTGAAGCTGGGCACTACATACCCAAGAAAAATCGCACTATTCTGCTTAATCTACTAGATTTAGAAAAAATCACTGTTGATGATGTCATGACCGCACATACATTAGTTGAAACGATAGATTTTGATTCGCCAGTTGAAGATATTGTACAACATATTTCTAACAGCCATCACACACGCTTACCTGTACGGCAAGGTGAGAATGAAGAAATAATTGGCATATTGCATATACGAAAAATCATTACACAATTGCACTCATACACTGGCGGCAACTCACTAAATAAAGAGGCAATTAGAGATGTGATTACCGAGCCATACTTTATTCCGGCTGGTACACCGCTGTATACACAAATTCAGCAATTTCAAGAAAAGCAACAGCGCATTGCACTCGTTGTCGACGAATATGGCGAATTCAAAGGATTGGTTACGCTTGAGGATATTTTAGAAGAAGTGATTGGTGACTTTACTACTCAATCACCTACGCGCTTAGGTAGTTATCGCAAAGAAGCCGATGGTAGCTGGCTGGTAGATGGTAGTAGCACATTGCGTGATTTGAATAAAAAACTTAATTTGAACTTACCCATTGATGGTCCGCGAACACTTAACGGTTTAGTAATAGAGCACTTTGAAGATATTCCAGAATCTGGCACAAGCTTTAGAATTGGCACACACACGCTAGAAATCGTGCAGACACAAGACCGTATTGTGAAAAGCGTTAAAATCTTTTCTTAGCATTTATTTCAAACTATCTGCATAACCCTATTCAAATTGGGCTTGAATTTTTCTCAGGTTGGCTCAAAATAGATTTATATGGCAAACTTACCAAAATCAGTATCACCCGCAGACAACGACACGGCGCTTAAACCTGAAGTTGCAAAACCGAAATTACCCCCCATGTTTAAAGTGTTGCTGTTAAATGATGATTACACGCCCATGGAGTTTGTGGTGGAATGTATAGAACGTTTTTTTAACAAAACCCGTGAACAAGCAACAAAAATTATGCTCAAAGTACATACAGAGGGTATGGGCGTATGCGGAGTATATCCACAAGACATTGCAGAAACAAAGATGAATCAAGTACTTACCCATGCAAAAGAGTCACAACATCCTTTGCAATGTGTGACGGAGCCAGCCTAAGGCTGGCGGTAGGCAACAGGGGTAAGGAGCCAGCTCAACACTGGCTTGAAAATTGCAAGAGTAAATATCGTTAATATTGCGCATGTAAGATTAATTGAAAGTTAAGGTAAAAAAATGATCGCTCAAGAGTTAGAAGTTAGCCTACACATGGCCTTTATGGACGCTAGACAAAAGCGCCATGAGCTCATCACGGTTGAACATTTGTTACTCGCCATGATAGATAACCCTACTGCGGCTGAAGTCTTGCGTGCGTGTGGGGCGAAGCTTGAAGTGCTCCGTACCGAACTTAGCCAGTATATTGAAGAACATACGCCTACAGTCATTGGCAAGGAAGACGTAGATACACAACCGACGCTGGGCTTTCAACGCGTAATTCAACGCGCCATGTTGCACGTACAATCTTCTGG
>JAYTHN010000120.1:0-5621 GCA_043732505.1 Methylotenera sp. | reverse complement strand
ATGTTACCAAAGAAGGCGCACTTGCGGGGCCCAGAGTATTAGAGCATATCGTTGATACTGTATTATATTTTGAGGGCGACCAGAACTCCTCTTTCCGACTTATTCGCGCTTTCAAAAATCGCTTTGGCGCAGTGAATGAACTTGGTGTATTTGCGATGACAGAAAAAGGCCTGCGCGAAGTCACAAATCCATCTGCACTGTTCTTATCACATCATAGTGAGCAAGTAGCAGGCTCATGCATTACTGTGACCATGGAAGGTACGCGGCCATTATTAATTGAAATTCAAGCCTTGGTAGATGAGGCGCATGCACCAAATCCAAAACGCTTGTGCGTTGGGGTAGAGCAAAATCGTTTAGCAATGCTATTGGCGGTGTTGCATCGACATGCAGGGGTTTCATGTTTTGACCAAGATGTATTTATTAATGCCGTAGGTGGCGTTAAAATTGGTGAGCCAGCAGTCGATTTAGCAGTGATATTATCAATCGTTTCTTCTTTAAAAAACAAACCACTAGATAATAAACTTATTGTATTTGGTGAAGTAGGTTTGGCGGGGGAAGTGCGACCCGTGCAACGTGGACAAGAGCGTTTAAAAGAAGCCGCAAAGCTAGGGTTTACTAAGGCGATTGTACCAAAAGCGAATGCGCCAAAGAAGCGTATCGAGGGTATAGAAGTGATTGGTGTTGATAGACTTGATCAAGCTTTAGCTAAAATGCGCGAGGCTTAAGCTGACTAGTAAACTAATTGATTGCTAATTGCTTGTGTTTCATACCTTAGCTATTAGCAATCAATTCAGCACATTTGATACCGCTTCTCACTGAGCCTTCTATCGTTGCTGGATAATCAGCATACGTATAGTCACCCGCTAGAAATAAGTTAGGCTGAAGGGTTTTATTGGTTGGTCTTGCAAGATTAGCTTCGCATGAAAAGGTAGCCCGCTTTTCTGCAATCACCTTGTGCCATAGCGGTTTGGGCATATTTGGAAATGCATGGCTAATTTCTCTTGCAACTCTTAAAGCAAGATCGTCTTGCGTAAGCTTTTGGTGCTTGCCTTCAGCACTCACAATCACTGCAATTAAACCTTTTTGATCACAGAGCTGGCCTCTATCAAACACCCATTGACCAATAGTATCGGACATACCAGTCATCACATTTGGTAGCTTGGTTTCAGATGGATATTGCAAATAAATAGTATAAATCGGCTGATAAGCATAAGCCTGGGTCTGCGTGAGTACATGTTTTAATTTTGGTAAATCTTCTAATAATATTTCTAATCTTGCAGGCGAAACAGCAATAATCACATGGCTAAAAAAAGACTTTCCATCACGTGTTTCTAGCGCAAAAGCCTCTTTACCAGCACTATCTTTTGTAGTCTCAAGGCTGCGGACTCGCCGATTAAGTTTTATTGTGCCATGCCTAGCTTGTATGTAGTGGGATAGCGGCTGTGAGATGATTTGTGATAAATCTAAACGCGGTAATAAAAAATCACTATTATGCTTACTGCCACTAAAGCTATCTCGCAACACGTTTAGAAATATACGGGTGCTCGCTTGTTGAATCGGTGTATTGAGTGCCGCTAGGCATAATGGCTCCCACAACATAGCAATGAGTTTGCTAGTTTGATATTGGTTGATTAAAAATCGATTTAATGATGTGTCGTTAGCAATTTGGAATTGCATTTTTTTCAGTCTAGCTACTAGCTTGATGGCTTCGATACGCTCAGAAAAGCTTAGTCCTTTACAAAGTAACAGCCCAAGAAGCATATTAAATGGGGCAGGTAAGTAATGGGCAGATTTTAATGAAAATATTGATTTTGCAGTGCTTGTAAACATATGCATTTGCAAGGGTAAGCGTAGAAATACTTTTTTTTCATCAATGGCAATTTTGGCTAACAGTGCTAACGTCTCTTTATAAGCACCTAATAAAATGTGTTGGCCATTATCAAGTAAATGCATTAAGTTATTGTTTTCTACCACCACAGTACGTGCACGACCGCCTAGCTGTGAGCTTGCTTCAAATACAGTGACTTGATAACCGCGTTCAACCAAAGTTGCAGCTGCACTAAGGCCCGCGCAGCCACCACCAATAATGGCTACATGCGTATTAAGTGAATTCAAAATTATCCTCAGACATTATTGATTAAATCGATTGAGTAGAGCTATTAGTTATAGGTTTTTAAACCAGACTTGAAGCGCTAACCAAAACTTACGTACTGCGCCTAAAGATATGCGTGAGTTCAATACTTTTTGTGCACCATCTTGCCTAATTTCACATAATAAAGTGCGATAGATTGCCGCCATCATTAAACCTACGCGTTGGTTTTTACGGTCTTCATCTGGTAGCTCCCTAATTGCGCGGTCGTAATAGCCCTCAGCACGGTGAATTTGATGCTCTAATAATTGCCTGACAGCGTCTGATTCACGGCTATGCAAAATATCATCTTCCGTTACCTTAAACCTTGAGAGATCATCTAAAGGTAAGTAAATACGATTGCGACGTGCATCTTCACCCACATCACGAATGATATTAGTTAGCTGAAATGCCATGCCTAAATCAGTAGCATATGTAAGAGTTTTAAGATTACTGAAACCAAATATCTGTGCAGAAAGTAAGCCTACTACGCTGGCAACTCTGTAGCAGTAAAGTTGTAATTGCTCAAAGTCTTCATAGCGATTGAAGTTTAAATCCATCTCCATACCATCAATGATTTCAATAAAGTGCTGAGCGTCTAGCTGATAGGTTTTGATATTTGGTAAAAGCGCTTTAGATACTGGATGCTGTGGCTTACCGAGATAAAGGTTTTCAATTTCGGTTCGCCACCAACTTAGCTTAGTTTGTGCAATGTGTAACTCAGTACATTCATCCGCAATATCATCAACCTCACGACAAAACGCGTAGAGCGCGGTAATAGCATCACGTTTTTGAGGTGTTAAAAACTTAAAGCTGTAATAAAAACTAGAGCCGCTTTTAGCAGTTTTTTGTTGGCAATATTGCTGTGGAGTCATTTTTTGAGCTTATATTATTTATATTTTTAAAAGCGCTTTAGTTAGAATAACTATCCAATCCCAAGTATTTAAAGTTGGCCTGAGATTGAATATATCACCATTTACTTGATCAATTTTGTAAATAATACGTTCGCCGCCAGCAATAATGGTACGCATTTCAAAGCCAATACGCCCTTTTAAAATTTGCCCAAGTGGCTTGCCATCTTGCAACATTATACTTACACGCTTTAAATTAAACTGCATGAATCGTTGCCAGTTTATATCTACCACCTGTGCTGCAATTTGCTGCTCGGTAATATTAAACCTAGTCATTTCATCTTGGCACATATAAATACGTTGCTTGCCATCATTCTTTTTAAAATCAATGGCAATATCTTGTAAAAAATTAATGACCTGTAATGCAGTGCAAATATTATCAGCATGTTGAATGTTTTCAGGTGATGATTCCCCATAAAGGTGTAACAAAAGCCTACCAATAGGGTTTGCTGAGCGTGAGCAATAGTCTAGCACTTCTTTATAATTGTCATAACGGGTCTTAATCACATCTTGGCTAAATGCATTGAGCAAGTCGTAAAAAGGCTCAAACGGTAGCTTTTTTGCACGAATCATATCCCCTAAAGTAGCGAAAAAAGGGGTTTGCGGCTTAATGTAAGCCAGTAATAAATCAAGCTCATCACGAAAGATATTTAACAAAGCTAAACGGTTTTGTATGCTTAAATCACCTTCATCGGCAAAATCATCTGCTTGCCTAGCAAAGCTATAAACTAGACCAATTGGTTCACGTAAATATTGTGGCAAAAATATAGAAGCGACTGGAAAGTTTTCATAATGCTGGTTAGCTAAGGTTAAGCTTTGTTCGACTATTGTGCTAGCTATTGCCTCAACAGGTTGTACATTATTCATGGCATGAGTATGCCATAAAATTATGATAATTTTTGAGCTTCAAAAGCTAAAAGATCTCAAAGTTTAAAAGTTAATGTAGCTAAAGCTAATATTAGTTTTTCATAGAAAACATTACAGCGTAGCGACAAAGCTTTGTTAAAATAAAGTCCTTAAGTTTGTAATTTAATGAAACCTAACAAATTCAACTAAATTTAATTTTGAAAGTAGCATAATGTTAGCAATTATAGGCGGCACAGGCTTAACGCAATTAGATAACTTGAATATCACTAAGCGTTTAATTGTTCGTACGCCTTATGGTGAGCCATCACAGCCACTCATATTTGGTGAAATAGCGGGGCGCGAGGTAATTTTTTTAGCGCGGCATGGTAACGGCCATACTATTCCTCCGCACGAGGTGAATTACCGTGCCAATATATATGCCTTACATTTGCAAGGTGTCAATGAAATTGCAGCAGTCGCTACAGTAGGGGGCATACACTCAGAGCTATCGCCCGGCGCTATTGCGATGCCACATCAGATTATTGATTATACACATGGTAGAAAAAATACTTTTTATGATGGTATAGAGTTGCCCGTTAAACATATTGATTTTACTGAACCATACTGTGCGAATCTTCGTGCAAAATGGCATAAGGCTGCGTCTAGTATCTCAGAACCACTCATTGACCAAGGTGTATATGCGACCACGCAAGGCCCTCGTTTAGAGACAGCCGCTGAAATCAATCGCTTAGAGCGTGATGGTGCAACTATGGTAGGCATGACAGGCATGCCAGAGGCTGCACTTGCGCGTGAATTAGGCATTAGTTATGCGGCTATTTGTCCAATAGCCAATCATGCAGCGGGCCGTGGTGAAAGCCTACACGCCATTCAATATGAAGAAGTGATGGTTAGATTAAATGCAACGATGGTGCGCGTGCGCAATTTAATTGCAGCTTTAGTAATACAAGCCAACTAAACAGTATCCAAACAAGCAATAAAAGCTAAGAAATAGAGGAGTTTATCAGGATGTCTATCACCACAGTTTTACGAATGGGCGACCCAATTTTGCTACTAAAAGCAAATCTGGTAACCCAGTTTGATACGCCTGAATTACATCAACTCATTGAAGACTTAGAGAATACAATGGCTTATATGAACGGTGCAGGTATCGCTGCACCGCAGATTGGTGTAAGTCTACGTGTCGTTATTTTCGGTCAGAAAAATGCAGATGAAAGTAAAAATCCACGTTATCCTGATGCGGACTCAGTCCCGTATACCGTACTAATTAACCCAATATTGAAACCTATCAGTGAAGAAATCGAAGATGGTTGGGAAGGTTGTTTATCAGTCCCTGGCATGCGAGGTATTGTGCCGCGAGCATTGAGGTTGCATTACACAGGCTTTGATCAGTTCGGTAATGCAATAGATAGGCTGGTGAGTGGGTTTCATGCAAGAGTAGCACAACATGAATGTGATCATCTGGACGGCATTTTATACCCCATGCGTATCGCTAATTTAAAAGATTTTGGCTATACAGACGCATTATTTCCAAATCAGGATATTCAAGATGACTAATTCTTTGCTATAATCTCTTTCTAGTTGAAATCGTAACGAATAATGCTTGATGCAATGAGCTTTGAATTAATACATAGGAAGAGTGGCAGAGCGGTTTAATGCTACAGTCTTGAAAACTGTCGTGGGTGCGAGCCCACCGTGAGTTCGAATCTCACCTCTTC
>JAYTHN010000119.1:0-1606 GCA_043732505.1 Methylotenera sp. | reverse complement strand
AATGAATCTAAACAATCCATACTGTTTAAATAAGTATCAGTATTTTTTATCAATTTGCATTTCATCAGAATCAAATGATGAAGCCGCCTCTAGATCGTACTCTGTGACTTCTGTTTCTGACTGAATATTTCTTTGTAGTCCAACAACATTCATAGGCTGATAAGCTGGAAATATATAGTTAAAAATTGTGATTTCTTGAAAATATTTAACATTTTTATTCCCCTAGACATTGATACTAACAATACCCATGCATAGTTTATGCCAGAGTAATTCTAATGATATGCGATTGATTTTAATGGGAATATAATAATATTTATAATATTGAATTTATTTAGATGATGAGATTTATATGAAATTGTTGAAATATAAATCATGTTTTTTCAATACGGTGATTGAGCTCAAGCGCGCTAGCTGCTTATCCTAAGACTGTCATAGTTAACCTGTCTTTCTAATGCCATTAAAATTGATTCAATCTCGATAAATAATGGGCGCTGGGCAACTTCCCTTTGAGCACAGATCTTTTGCAAATCATCCATTAAATCGAAGATAGGCTGCATTTCAGACGAGCTATCGCAATAATGCAGTAACTCCTCTAAAAGACATGCAAAAGCGCGCACTTCTATGCGTTGAATATTTTCGGCGAGATATTTATTGTGTAACGGAAGAAAAGAGGCTGCGCCGAAATCGCCAAGCAAGCTTTCGTTTTGCTCGTTCCATAAAATATTGTGTGCATAAAGGTCGCCATGCATAACAGCTTTTGCATGTAAATGTTTGGCTACCGAGGCGATATTTAATGCAATGCTCAAAACTTGCGCTAAGGTAAAGCACCTTTCTGCAGAATAAATATCGCGTGTGCATGACTTTAAACTTGGCGGCTGTGCGAGGTTAACAAAGTTAGATTCGATGAGTGCCATGACCAATCCCGAAGCATTCTGCGGGTGATTTATAATTTTTCCGATGATAGGAATCAAGCCGAAATGTCCGCTCACTGCGATGCTGGCAGCTTTTTCACTGCGTGGCAAACCATCGCTCGTAAGATTGCCTTTAAATACTTTTACAGCTACGGGTAAGCTCACGTCTTTACGTAAATAATTTGCACGATAGATGACGCCAGATGCACCTTCACCTAAGGATTGATGCAATTTAATATCCGACCAATCAATGTCCGTAATTTTTTGTCCAGCAGTCACCGCTGTTTCGTAAGCATCACTAAAGGGATTGCCTGCATAGGCCAGCCATGTAAGTTTGGGCAAAGACAATAACCACTCAGGTAATGCCGTGAAGTCATTCGCTGAAATTCGCAACAATTCTAGCCGTGTACAAGCCGCCATCTCAACTGGTAACGTTTGTAACTGATTGCCGCTGAGCATGAGTTTTTGCAAGTGAATGCAGGAACCAAGCGCACTGGGTAATTCGGTGATTTGATTATCAGTAAGAATTAACCAACGTAGCTTTTTAGGCAATGACTTTGAGGATACAAGATTGATTTTATTAGCTTTAAAGCCCACCATCTCTAGCCGCAGGCATTGCCCCAATACTTTTGGCAATGCTGCAAAGAGATTATCCGAGCAAAAAATCACACGCAGTTTAAGTAATTTTGGTAGGT
>JAYTHN010000118.1:0-5632 GCA_043732505.1 Methylotenera sp. | reverse complement strand
AAGCTATCGAGCAGTATTCAGAAGCTACTCTAGCTTATGAATTCCTTGGCACATTGTTAGGTGTTAGATAGCTTCTCTAAAATACTGCGATTTACTATTTCTATTTGACCTCTCCCTAAGGATACTGAGCCTTTTAGCTCAAGTCGTTTTAGTTGACGGCTTATTACTTCGCGTGCAGTGCCTAATTCATCAGCAATTTGTTGGTGTGTACGCGTAATTTGAGTTGAGTTTGCGTCTAATAAAACTTTTGCCAATCTTGCATCAAGGTTGTGAAATGCGACTTCATCAAGTAATACTATCAAGTCACTAATGAGTGCGCCGTAATTTTTCATTACAAACCTACGAAATACTGCAGAGTCGACCATGAGTTGATTAAAAGCTGCTGCTGGAATAATGACATCGCGAATCGGTTCTTCGACGATTGTGGACGCAGGGTAATCACTATTACCTAATAAGCACGTCGTTGTAATGACGCAAGTTTCACCAGCATTTACTCTATAAAGTAGTATTTCCCTGCCACTAGCCGACATTTTATAAACACGAGACTGACCTGCAAGACGCATCACATAATAACCACAATTATCGCCTTCACGGTAACCAATAGTGCCAATAGGTGCCTCAACAATGCGTGTATATTTCGCTAATAAATCTTGTGCATTTTGATCTAAATGAATAAGATCTGGGAATTGCGCTAACCAACTTAAATTATTAATTGAATTTTGCATTACATTTCTCCGAGATTTATTTACCTAATGATTGTAACGTTAAAATTCGACTGTTTGTGACTATCCCTTAATCCCAACAAAACATTATCTAAGATATGTTTATAGAATGCAATTTTCAACGTTATCATTAGCTGTAATCGCCAAAAATAAGCCTATAATTATTGATTAAAGATGAACGCGACATGCATTCGCTAGTCCATAGAACATCAAGAGGTCGGCATTAAATAATAAGTCTCAATTTAACGATAAACCGTTAACCCTTATTCATAAAATCTAATTTATGAGTTGAATTATTTAATATAGAATACATAAAATTTTCAATTTAGACTTACTAATCAAGGCAATTTAACAAGATGAATCCCTCCCCAATGATAGACAGCACCTCACTGGTATTGTTACTGGCATTTTCGGTATCGGTGTTAGGTCTTTTTGTATTTATTTGGTCAATGTCAAATGGTTTTTTTAATACTAAAGAAAGCGGTTCACACATTATTTTTGAAAAAGATGAGATTGGTCTGGTTGAAGATCCTGCTACTAGTCAATCTAGCCAGGAATTACAAGACGCAGCTGGTAAAACGGATGCTAGTCTATCCGCTGCTGAGTTGGATGATCGATTAATTGCAGATAAATCTTCAGCGATACCTGCTTTCGTCTGTTTACTGGCATCAATGTGTTGGCTCATTATTGGTTCTGCAGCAGCGATTGTTTCATCTCTCAAATTACATAACCCTGACTGGTTAGTAGATAGTGCTTGGATGACTTTTGGCCGCTTACGTACTATTCACTTAAATAGTGTGATCTATGGTTGGGCATCAATGTCTGGTATAGGAGTCAGCCTATGGCTGATTCCGCGATTACTTAAAACGCCATTGGTAGGTGCAAAGTTTGTTTATTGGGGTGCAATGATTTGGCATGTAGCACTCATGTGTGGGGTGACTGCAATAGGTTTAGGTTATACAGATGGTATGGAATGGTTAGAAATGCCTTGGCAAATTGACATATTCATCGTTATTGGTGGTGCATTAATGGGTTTACCATTATTTTTAACATTAGCTAATCGTAAGGTAGATCACCTTTACGTTTCCGTATGGTATATCGGTGCTGCATTAATTTGGTTCCCCATCTTATTTTTTGTAGCCAATATTCCTTATTTACATTTTGGTGTACAAGGTGCTGCAATGAATTGGTGGTATGGGCACAATGCCCTTGGTTTGTGGTTTACACCAATTGGCTTAGGTGCAGCGTATTATTTCATTCCTAAGGTATTGGGAAGACCAATTTACTCTTATAATTTATCGCTATTAGGTTTTTGGTGTTTGGCATTCTTTTACTCACAAGTTGGCGGCCATCATCTGATTGGTGGCCCATTACCAACTTGGATGGTGACACTTTCAATTGTTCAATCTGTCATGATGGTAATCCCAGTATTTGCAGTTGCAGTGAATCACCATATGACTGTGGGCGGTAATTTTAAAGCTGTGCTACATTCACCTACTCTTAGATTTATAGTCTTAGGGTCTATGCTTTACGTGGCAGCCTCTGTACAAGGTTCCATGGAAGCATTGCGTTCAGTAAACGTCATCACCCATTTCACGCATTACACTGTAGCCCACGCACATTTGGGTATGTATGGTTTTTTCACTATGGTGATGTTTGGCTCGATTTACTTCATTATGCCTAGAATTATTGGCTGGGAGTGGCCACAACCATGGATGATTAGTGCGCACTTCTGGTTAGTTTCTATAGGTTTCGCAATCTATTTTATTGGATTAAGTATAGGTGGATGGTTGCAAGGCTTAGCGATGCTAGATGCGAGTAAGCCATTCATAGATTCTGTGACGGTAACGCTCCCATATTTAAAAGCACGCTCTATTGGCGGTAGCTTTATGGTGCTTGGACACATCATTTTTGTAATTCACTTCTTTTTGATTAGTTTACGATATGGCAGTAAAAAAGAACCAGCGTTGTTAATTCCCAAAGTGAATATTCCGTTTATTAAAGATGCAAAAATTGCAGCTAAAGAATTGAAGAGAGGTTAGTATGGCAGGCCATATTGATGAGAAAAAACTAGTAATCGGTGCATTAGTTATTGTAGCCATATCTTCTTTGGTATTGGTAATTATGCCTTATATACAACTTAAGCATATTGAGGCTCCTGCCGCTTTAAAGCCCTATACCGATGTACAAGCAAAAGGTCGCGAAGTTTATATGAGCTTGGGTTGTATTTATTGTCACTCGCAACAGCCACGCGATTCAAAATTTTCACCAGCGGATGAAAAGCGTGGTTGGGGTAGAGCCTCTACAGCGGCAGATTATGCTTATGACCAAGTTCATTTATTGGGCACTATGCGCACAGGCCCTGATTTGTTAAATATTGGAGCACGTCAGCCCTCACAGGATTGGCATTTAGGACATTTATATCAGCCACGTGCATATACGCCTGGTTCTATAATGCCAGCGTTCCCATTCTTGTTTATTGAACGTAAGGGTGCTGCTAAGTCTGGTGATGTTGTAGTGAATTTACCGCCAAAATACAAGAAGCCAGGTATAACTATAGTTGCTACTACAGATGTTGTAAATTTGGTTGAATATCTTAAATCATTAGATAGAACTTATCCAATCAAAAAGACAATTGCTGAAAGTTTAGCTACTGATAAACCTGCAGCGTCAGCTAAGTAAAGGATAATAACAAATGAATGAAAATTTAAATGATGCTCAAAAACGGGAAAAAATTGACCCTAATGAGGACAATAAGCCGTTACCTTGGTTTATCACCATGACAATCGGTGCGCTTTTTATGTGGAGTGCGACTTATATCAAAGAAACAGTGATGACAGCTGCACCTGAGGCTGGTGACAGTCGTTCTGAACAAGTTGCCCTGGCATGTGCAGGTGGTGGTTTGGCTAAGGTGGCTATAGATGGTGGTGCCATATTTCAAGCGAAATGCGTAGCCTGTCATCAAGCGAATGGTCAAGGTATTGCTGGCGTGTTTCCACCGTTAGCTGAATCTGAGTGGGTTAAAGGTAAACCTGAAGTATTAGCGAGTATTCTATTACATGGTATTAACGGAAAAATTCATGTAAAAGGTAATGAATATAACGGCCAAATGCCAGTATTTAAAGACTTATTGAAAGATGATGAAATTGCTGCGGTACTCACGCATATTCGTTCAACATGGGGTAATAATGCACCTGTTGTGGATGGAAAGTTAGTGGCTAGCATTCGTGAAAGTACTAAAGCACGCGCAACTTCTTATGATGGTGATGACGAGTTATCAAAACTCGAAGCAAAATAACGCTTAAAAAAAATCTCATCACAGCGCTACCATTTTTGGTAACATTGTTTTGGGGTTTCTTCTTTTTATATATCACCAATGGTTTCTCAAGTCTCACTTTAGAATCTGATAGAAAAGCGAATTTACTCGCGACTCATCCAGAGTTATCAATGCGCTTGGTAGATGAAAGCGGCAGGGTATCTACGCTTGCTGTGCTGGCAAAAGAACAAAATAAAGTGTTAGTCACCGAGTTTATTTACACCAAATGCAGAACGCTATGTTTGGTGCTAGGAGATTATTTTCAGCAAGCGCAAACACAAATTAAACTACAGGACTTAGTGCAAGAAATACATTTGCTTAGTATCAGCTTTGATGTAAATCAAGATACACCAGCACGACTAAAAATTTATCGCCAGCGTATGCATGCCGATGAAAATATTTGGTCATTAGCAACCATGCAAGGTACTAGAGATTTAACTGCTGCAAAAGAAAAGTTAGGCATAATTATACTAGCGACCCCATTTAAAGAGTTTGTTCACAATAGTGCATTTTTAGTTATTTCAAATCAAGGGAAGCTACTCGGCATTTATGATGATGACGATATTCAAGGCGCATTAACGCTTGCTGCGCAAAGTAGTGAGCATGCTGTATCGCATAAGCTTCAATAACACTTCTATGTTTATAACCCTTAAAAACGCGTTTAGGTACACACAACTAAAAAGATTTCTAATATGGTTGTTTTTGGTATTTGCCATTGCACCATCATTGCCAATGTTTAGGTTTATAATTGAATCAAGCATGACTTTTCACATGGTCGTGCAAATTCCTGCATTAATTATTGCTGGATATCTATTGGGTCTGATGCCACTTGTTTACCAGCAATCTACCAAAATGCCATTAGCACTTAATCTGAGCTTGAGTTTATGGCTATGGATTTTATTTGCCAGTATGTTTTGGATGTTACCAATTAGCTTAGATAAGGCTTTAATTAACCCTTATTGGGACGTGTTTAAAATCATTACCTTATTATTATCAGGACTCCTTTTAAGGCATACTTTTACTGGCCCTAAAATTTTGTCTTTATTCTTTATTGGCAGTACTATTATGATGTTATTTTTTATAGGCTATTTTTATCAAGGCTCAGAACTAAGGCTATGTAATAGTTATTTAATTGAATCACAACAAACAGCTGGGTTAAGTTTAATTTTATTAGCCTTCAGTTTGTTATTTGTCTCCCTGTTTAAAATAAGAAAAGACATTTTTCATCCAAAATAATAAGTAGCATACCTCGCAAGTTCTATTAGTCCTTAGCTACTAATAAGCTTTTTATAAATTCTAAACCAAATCCAACGCCGAATCCTGTTGTGTCACTTTGCAAAGCACCTAAACCACCTTTACGGTTAGCTGATGATAAATCTATATGTACCCAGGCAATATCGTTCTCAATGAACCTGCCTAAAAAGCGCGCAGCATGAATATGGTCTGCATCACCATCTAAGGTACATTGTTTGATATCTGCAATATCGCTGTCTAAGTCGCTTTCATAGTCATCATCATAAGGAAAAGCGACGATGCGTTCGCCAGCTGCTGCACCAGCATTCACGGCTTGTATGGCTAGTTCGGAGTTATTACT
>JAYTHN010000117.1:0-5638 GCA_043732505.1 Methylotenera sp. | reverse complement strand
ACAATGCGCGCCAACGCAAAAGTGACGATAAAACTTGTAAGTACGAGTCTTTGAATGTGTTTAGTTGGATGCACGTAGGATAGTTAGGTGTTAACGTATAGATTAAGGGGCTGCGTAGCAGTCCCGCTTGAATGATGGGTTAGCCTTCATGAGGCAACTCTACTACTTGATCGGCCGAAGCCAATACAGATCGTCTTTTTTCGTATTCCTACGATTTAACCGCAAAACCACAGCCATTTGGGCGGGCGGTGTTTCGAACATAGATTGTGTGATCTGATTTGATACCAATTGAATCTAGTAAGTCGCGAAAACAAACCTTCAACAAAGACAGGGCGGCGTAATTTCAATCGATGTTTCACAATTCTCTCAACATCGCTTTCCCGTCGCACGATAACACCCTCGGTAAGAAATAGATCTAATTCTACAAGCGAGGGTTTGAATACCAGGCAAGGAAACGGGCGAATGTCATTTTTCCAGCGCCAGAACGCCCATCAATCGCTACTACTTTTGGCGGAAGGTCAGCCAAGTGTGGCGCTAGTTTTTGAGCTACTTCATCGAAGATTTTGGGCCAGATTGGCATAAGGGCTAACGTTTGAATTATGGGGCGCCTTTAGGCGTCACGCTTGAATGAGGGGTTAGGGTTTATTTTCATTTTGAGTGCTAGAAATAATATTAACTTTTTTATTGTTATAAGCAAGAACAACGAAAAAAAGGGCTAAATATGAGCCAAATAGTAATAGGATTGCTGACGGTAATAATATGGCTAATCTGGACGACACAGCGGGCGATAAAAGAGTGTCAAAATTTAGCCACAGAAGAAACGAAGGAGATATTATTGCTGCTGCCCAAGATAATAATATCGCCACTTTTGCTTGTTTTGTTGGTAGGAGCTTTGTTGCCTCTGCTGCCGTCTCATTTAAATTTATTTAAAACCCTAACGTTAAGTATGCATCCTGTTTGATACTTTAAATATGTCAAAAGCGAATGCCATTCAATTTTTGAAAATAAAGTAAATAATAAAATCATAGCATTAACTATTTTTAGTAGTGCCTAAAATTAACATTTTTATACGGCGCAAAATATGCAAACACTATATCAAATTCTTCACAAAATGTTACTAAAACTAGGGAGCCACCTAAACTTTTAGAACAAGTGTGGGGAAAATTCGGCTTAAACATTACAGCATTCGTACTGAACAGGCTTATTTAGATTGGATTAAACGCTTTATTTTGCATTTTGACAAGCGCCACCCAAATGAGATGGGTGCGGTAGAAGTGGAGGTGTTTTTAACGCATTTAGCGGTTGAGCGCAACGTTTCAGATAGCACACAAAATCAGCACTAAAAGTGCTTTATTGTTTTTATATAAAGAGATATTGGGCGTTGCGTTGCCTTGGTTGGATAATTTTGAGCAGGCAAAAACACCTAAACGCTTGCCTGTGGTGCTAACAAAAAGTGAAGTGCAGGCAGTGCTTGGTCGTTTGAGCGGCACTCATTGGTTAATAGCGAGTATATTTTATGGCACAGCCATGCGCATTTTAGAGACATTACATTTACGGGTAAAAGATATTGATTTTTAGCGTAAAGAGATTCTAATTCGCGATGCCAAAGTCTTTAAAGACAGCGTGACTATGTTGACATTGACTTTGATAGCCCCACTAAAAAAATATTTAGAACGTGTGAAGCAATTGCATCAAAATGATTTGAATGATGGTTTAGGTGAGGTTTATATGCCTTAGGCGCTAGGGCTTAAGTTTCCTTACGCGGCGCGAGATTGGTTTTGGCAATACGTGTTTCCAAGCAGTAATCTGTCGCAAGACCTGCGTGCTAAAAACGAGTCTGAACCTGTGATGCGTCGCCATCATTTGCAAGTTGAAGCGGTTCAGTGCGCAATGCTTCAAGCGGTGGTGGATTCAGCCATTACAAACCCCGCAACACCACATACATTACGCCACAGTTTGCCGCCCACTTGCTTAAAGGTAGTTATGATATTCGTACTGTGCAAGAGTTATTAAGGCATTCAGATGTCGCAACCACTATGATTTACACACACCTGTTAAACAAAGGTGGCGTGGCGTGAGTAGTCTGCTAGATGTACTTTAATTTAGCGCAAAACACCTGTAATCATAAGTAGCCTATTAAAATATAGGCACTTTCCACCTGTCATATGAACAAGGCTGATTGTACTACCTAGTTTCGTTTAAACCCTGTGCCACGCGGTTAACCTTCATCAATCTTAAAAGTCTTTTTTACTAAATCTTCAGGCTCTTCTGCAAATAGCCATTTACCAATCACTTTCTCGGCCTCTTCAACACCTTGTTTCTTCAAACTAGAAAATAATTGCACGCTGCATTCACTGTGGTAATGATTGCCCCACGTTTCTGTAAGCTCCTTACGCACCCGGCTTAGCGTTAAGCCTGCTTCACCGCGTGAGAGTTTGTCTGATTTTGTCAATAAAACATGCACAGGTTTACCACTTGGACAAAACCAATCTAACATTTGGCGGTCTAGCTGTGTGAGTGGGTGACGGCTGTCCATCACTAATACTAAGCCGCCTAAGCTCGAGCGTTCACTTAAGTAGCGGGCAAGCACGTCTTGCCAGTGCGCGCGCATAGATTCAGGTACTTTTGCGTAGCCGTAACCTGGTAGGTCGACTAAGTGCCTGTCATTACTAAGCGTGAAAAAATTGATGAGTTGTGTACGGCCAGGCTGTTTACTAACGAAAGCTAAGCGATTATGGTTCGCAAGTGTATTAAGGGCGCTCGATTTACCTGCGTTTGAACGACCCGCAAAGGCAACTTCAATACCGCTGGCAATAGGTAAGTCACGTAGGTGATGGGCTGAAATAAAAAATGCAGCATTTTGAAACAAAGGCATCGCGATCCGATTCTATTAGTTTATTGATGTTTGATATGTGCTTATAAACCCGTGAGTTAGATTATTTACAGTAAAACCGATATTACAAACAGTAGTTAAAAATGCTATCACGAATAGGGGTTTTTAGCTAAAATGGTGAGTTAATTGACTGAATACTTTAGCTTAGTCTAAATTTTATGTTTTAAAATCGTAATTGCAAAAATAACTACAGCAGAATAACCATAAAAAATAACTGTAGCGTGCTTTAGATGCAGATTTTATTAGTTTGAATGTATTAGGCTTTCCAGATTTAACGTTACCCAGATTTCAAGTTTATTAGGAGCAGTAATGCAAGTTCGTCATTTAGTATTGTTAGTATTAAGTGTTTCTTCATTAACGTCCATATCAGTTTTTGCTGAAACAGCTGCTAAGAAAGAGGCTGCTACAGTAAAGCCAGCTGTGGTTCAGGCAACATCAGCTCAGCCCGCTGAGAAGAGGACAGCGCAGCAAATTGTAACGGCAGTCTGTGTTGCTTGCCACGCTCAGGATGGTAATAGCGTAATTAGTTTAAATCCAAAATTAGCGGGTCAACATCCTGAGTATATTGAAAAGCAATTGACTGAATTCAAATCAGGTAAGCGTGCAAATGCCGTGATGTATGGCATGGCTGCTGGTCTAAGTCCAGAAGATATGAAAAATCTGGCCGCATATTTTTCAAGTCAAAAACTAACACTAGGCACAGCTAAAGCAAATGGCGCTGGCTCGCTAGGTGAAAAAATCTATCGTGGTGGTATTGCGGCTACTAATGTGCCTGCATGCGCCGCTTGTCATGGCCCTACAGGTGCTGGCTTGCCAAAACAATTTCCACGCATGGGTGGTCAGCATGCTGATTACCTCACAACGCAACTGAAAAACTTTCGAACAGGTGAGCGTGCAAATGCGCCTATGATGACGACAATCGCTACAAAAATGACTGATGCTGAAATGGCTGCTGTCGCTGATTATATGCAAGGTTTGCGATAATCTAAATGGTTGATAATTGAGGTGGCGTAAGCTGCCCCTCAATTTTGATTTGCCGTTTATTTTAGCAACTATCTGTTTTTTTTCATGGTCATACCTTTAAAGCATCAATTTAAGTACCTCACAAATACTATTACTTTTAGTATATTAATTTTGAATCCTAAAAATTTTGAATCCTAAACACTCAATCTCTAGAAACATTTTTGATTTAATGAGCTCGATGCGCTTTGCCGTCAGTATGCTGAGTGTGCTTGGTGTAGCATCGATTATCGGTACAGTACTTAAGCAAAACGAGCCTTATGAAAATTACATTATAAAATTTGGTCAATTTTGGTTTGGTTTTTTTGAAAAATTAGGGCTATACGACGTTTATCATAGTGGTTGGTTTTTGTTGATTCTATTATTTTTGATTACTTCAACGACCTTATGTATTTACCGTAACAGCCCATTAATGATTAAAGAATGGCGTACTTTTAAAGAACAAGCCACAGAAAAGTCATTGAATGCATTCAGTCATCAAGCAATCTACCCAACAAATTCAAATTTAGAAAGTACCAAACAACAGCTCACACAGTTTTTAAAGGCCAAAGGTTTTAAGTTTAAGTTCAAAACACAAACCGATGGTAGTGAACTGATCGCGGCTAAGGCGGGCACGCATCAGCGTTTAGGTTACATTTTTACGCACTCTGCGATGGTCATTATCTTTTTTGGTGGTTTGTTAGATGGAAATTTGCCGCTTAAAGTACAAGAAATGTTGGGTCATAAACGTATTGAAACGCTGGATATTCCAGAGTCTCAAGTGCCTGAAATCAGTCGTTTAAGTAATAATAATCCATCATTTCGCGCTAACATGACTTTGCCAGAAGGCATGAGTGATAACGTGGCTTTTGTACGCGTGCGAGACGGCTATTTAGTGCAAGATCTACCATTTCGTGTTGCCTTAAAAGATTTTCGTATTGAACACTATGCAACAGGCCAGCCAAAATCTTTTGAGAGCGACATCGTCATTACTGACCCTGATCTTAAAACACCGCTTACTAAAACAATTAGTGTGAATCACCCACTTACTTATAAAGGTATCGCCATCTATCAGTCTGATTTTCAGGATGGAGGCACTAAGGTGAATTTCAAAGTGTGGAATTTGTTTACTAAGGACGCACAAACTCAAAATTTGGATGGTGCTATTTTTCAAAAAGGCACTTTGGGTGGTGGAGTCGCAGGCGAAGATGCAAATATTGTAAAAGTTGAATATAACGACTTTCGTAAATTTAACATTCTTAATTTAACGCCTGATGGTAAAGGCAAGCCTCATAACGTTGGGCCAAATATTACTTACAAACTGCGCAATGCTGAAGGCCAAGCAAGGGAATATGTAACGTATATGCAGCCTATGCAAATTGACGGCAAACATTACTTTATTTCAGGTATGCGTGAAACGGTGCAAGATGAGTTTCACTACTTACGTATTCCAGTAGATGAAGACTTTGCTATTGACGGATTTATGCATTTTAAAGCGACGATGATGGACGCTTCAAAATACCCTATCATTGCACATCAATTGGCGCAAAATGCTATTGCAAATAACACTAGTGCCAATAAAGACGCAAATGTTAAACAGCATTTTGAAGACAGCGTAGTGCAACTTTTACGCACATTCTCACAAGGTGGCTATAATCAAGTCGCTCAAGTGATTGAGAAAAATGTCCCTGTAAAAGAACGCGAAATCGCCGCTAAAACTTATATTAAAATGATTAACGTTGCAGC
>JAYTHN010000116.1:0-5671 GCA_043732505.1 Methylotenera sp. | reverse complement strand
GCGTGGCTATTGCTCAACATCGCGTTAGTGAAAAAAACTTTCTCAAAGAGGCTGGTTTACCAGTTGCGCCTTATGTGGTGATCAACGTGGAGGCAGATATACCTAATGATGAGAATCATGTTTATCCAGCGATTCTAAAAGTAGCGCGATTTGGTTACGATGGTAAAGGGCAGGTGCGCGTTAAAAATAGCAAAGAAGCGGGTATCGCTTATGCACAATTTGCGCACGAAGAGTGCGTATTAGAAAAAATGATGAAACTGGATTATGAGGTTTCAGTAGTGCTCGCTAGGGATATGCATGGAAATGTAGCAACATTTCCGACATCGGAAAATAGCCATTTAAATGGTATCTTAGATGTATCAATAATTCCTGCGCGTGGAAGTGATGCGATTAATCATCAAGCGCAAAAGTTGGCAATTTTAGTAGCTGAAAAGCTCGAATATACAGGTGTGCTAGGAGTGGAGTTTTTTGTATGTGGTGGAGAGTTGTTAGTGAATGAGATAGCACCGCGTCCGCATAATTCTGGCCATTATACGATTGACGCCTGCATTACCAATCAATTTGAGCAACAGGTGCGAGTAATGGCTGGTTTGCCGCTTGGCAGTAGTCGTCAGCATAGTCCCGCAGTGATGGTGAATTTATTGGGCGATATTTGGCCTAGTTGTGCGTTTAAGCCAGATGAGCATGCAATAAAGAATACTACAGTTGATGCTCAAGCTGAACCTGTGTGGCAGTTTGCGCTTAATGTGCCTGATTTAAAAATGCATCTGTATCGCAAACAAGAGGCGCGCATTGGGCGCAAAATGGGGCATTTTACAGTGATTAATGCTATTAGAGATGAGGCAATCAAACAAGCTATGCAAGTGCGTGCTGAGTTAGATATAGGTGTTTAATCGCTGAAGTAATTAGTAATGTACTTAAGATTTATAAAACAAGAAGCCGAATCAAAATTCGGCTTTTTTATTGTTTGATACGGTTAAACTCTAGCTTAAGCCATCGCCTTGATTGCTGCGTTTAAGCGACTTTTATGACGTGATGCTTTATTTTTATGAATGATTTGTTTGTCCGCAATGCGGTCAATCACGCTTACGTTTTCACTGTAAATAGCGGTAGCTGCAGCTTTATCGCCACCTTCTACTGCTTTAATAATTTTTTTAATCGCCGTACGCAAAGTAGAACGCAAACTTGCATTGTGTGCACGTTGCTTAACTGCTTGACGAGCACGTTTTCTTGCTTGTGCGGTATTTGCCATCTGTGTTGTTTCCTAAAAGTTGCCTAAAAGCTATTCAAAATACGAAGCCCATAACTATAGCTATTTTATAAAGTTTTTGCAAGTTTTAATCAAGCAATTATCGTGAGTAGTTATCGCCCGATAACAGCTTGCATGTTAAAATTACATAATATGTTGTTAATATGCCAACTTTCACGCTGTTTTTTAACTTTTTATTACTTAAACAGTCACGCATGAACCTACTTAAAGCCTTAGTTAAGGTCGGTAGTATGACCTTTGTTTCCCGTATATTAGGTTTTGTTCGCGATACGCTCATTGCACGCGTATTTGGAGCAGGCATTTTAAGCGACGCTTTTATCGTCGCGTTTAAAATCCCTAATTTACTACGCCGCGTTTCAGCTGAAGGCGCGTTTAGCCAAGCTTTTGTGCCTATTTTAGCAGAATATAAAAGCCAACGTAGTTTTGATGAAACACACAGTTTGATTAATCGTGTGGCCACTTGGCTGGGTTTAATATTGGTGGTGGTAACGCTCTTAGGCATGCTGGCTGCGCCTTGGGTTGTTACTTTGATTGCCCCTGGTTTTAAAACAGATCCAGCAAAAATGCATCTCACGGTTGAGTTGTTGCGGATCACTTTCCCTTATATCTTCTTCATTTCACTGGTTTCAATGGCGGGGGGCGTGCTTAATACGTATAACAAATTTGGGATTCCTGCGTTTACGCCAGTGTGGCTCAATGTTTCCATGATTGTTGCGGTACTATTTTTTGCAGATCACTTCGTTGAGCCTATAAAAGTATTGGCATGGGCAGTATTCTTTGGTGGTTTTTTACAGTTAACGTTTCAAATACCATTTTTAAAGCAAATCGGCTTATTACCTAAATTTGATTTACACCAACAAGATGACGGGGTATGGCGCATTTTAAAACTGATGGGCCCAGCTATTTTAGGGGTTTCTGTTGCGCAAATTTCTATGATTACCAACACGATTTTCGCCTCTTTTTTGGATACAGGTAGCGTGAGTTGGTTATATTATGCCGATAGATTAATGGAGTTTCCTACTGGTGTGCTGGGCGTAGCCTTAGGTACCATATTGTTGCCCAGTTTATCTAAAGCTTATGCAGGTAAAGACGATAGTGAATACTCACAATTACTAGACTGGGGTTTGCGCTTAACCTTTATTTTGGCAGCGCCAGCTGCAGTAGCTTTGGCAGTATTAGCAGCACCTTTGGTGGTAGCGCTTTTTCATTATGGAAAATTTACTAGCCATGATGCACTAATGACACAGCAGGCCCTAGTGGCTTATAGTGTGGGCCTGTTAGGACTTATTTTAGTGAAAATACTAGCGCCAGGTTTTTATGCGCGGCAAAATATTAAAACACCAGTAAAGGTTGCCGTTTTTACTCTCATTGTGACTCAGTTAATGAATGTAATCTTTGTATTTGTATTGCATTTACAACATGCAGGATTAGCATTAGCTATCGGTTTAGGTGCGTGTATTAATGCTGCCTTGCTTTACTATCACTTACGTAAAGCTAATATATATCAGCCTCAGCCAGGCTGGTTAGTCTTTACAGTTAAATTAATAATAGCGCTTAGCGTAATGGGCGTGGCATTATATTTTGCGATGGGTGATACGCATTTATGGCTAAACTTTGGGTTAATGAAGCGCTTAATCTTTATCAGTGGATTAGTAGCGCTAGGCGGAGTGAGCTATTTTGCAACGTTGTTGTTGCTAGGCTTTAAGCCGCGTGATTACATGCGTAGAGTCAAAACTTAATGCAAGTCTTTCGGAATATTCCAAGAGTTTTACAGCAACCATGCGCGTTAGCCATTGGTAATTTTGATGGCATGCATTTGGGCCACCAAGCCTTATTAGAAAAGCTGACTGAAAATGCACGAGCCCTTCATTTAATTTCGGCGGTTATGACGTTTGAACCCCACCCGCGCGAGTTTTTTGCACCTGAGAGTGCGCCACCTAGACTGTGTTCTTTACGTGAGAAGTTGGAGCATTTTGCGGAGGCAGGGGTTGATAAAGTCTATGTATGTCGCTTTAACAGCAGTTTTGCAAAAGTGACAGCCGATGAGTTTATGCAAGATATTTTGCGAGATTCACTCAATGCGCAAGCAATTTTAGTAGGCGAAGATTTCAGATTTGGCGCAATGCGTACAGGCTCCATTGTTGATTTTGTTAATGCAAAATTTAATTTAATGAGTTTGCCGCAGGTGGATCTACAAGATGCTCGCGTATCCAGCACGCGTGTTCGTGCAGCATTGGCCGCCGGTAATTTACAGGAAGCGACATGTTTGCTTAATCGCCCTTATAGTATTAGCGGCAAAGTCGTGCATGGCGCGAAACGGGGGCGACAATTAGGTTTTCCAACGGCTAACGTGCATATGCGCCATGAGCGCCCAGCCCTGACTGGTGTTTATGCAGTAAAATTAGATGGATTAAACAGCGTTGCGAATTTAGGCGTGCGTCCTACCATTGCCGGCATACCTAAACTCTCGCTAGAAGTACATGTGATTGATTTTAATGATGATTTATATGGTAAACACGTGCATATAGAATTTTTGCATAAAATACGCGATGAAATGAAGTTTGACGGTTTAGATGCATTAAAAGCGCAAATCGCACAAGATGTGATTGTGGCGAGAAATTTTTATACTAGCGTCATTCCCGCCTATGAAGGAATGACGAAAACTGAAACATTGAACATAGATTTTTGAGATTTTTAGATGACCGAAGAAAATACAAATAAATATAAATTAAACCTGCCTGAAACTACGTTTCCGATGCGTGGCGATTTAGCGAAGCGTGAACCCGCTTGGTTAAAACAATGGACGGACAAAAAGCTTTACGAGCGAATCCGTGCATCGCGCAAAGGTGCTAAAAAATTCATTCTGCATGATGGCCCGCCGTATGCAAACGGCGATATTCACATTGGTCATGCTGTTAATAAAATCTTAAAAGATATCATCGTTAAATCTAAAACCATGAGTGGTTTTGATGCGCCCTATGTGCCAGGCTGGGATTGCCACGGCTTGCCGATTGAGTTGGTGGTTGAAAAGAGCCATGGTAAAAATATAGAACCTGCCAAGTTTCGTGAGCTTTGTCGCACATACGCGGCTGAGCAAGTGGAACGCCAAAAGAAAGACTTTATCCGCTTAGGTGTGTTGGGTGATTGGGATAATCCTTACCTGACGATGGACTTCAAAACCGAAGCGGACATCATGCGCGCTTTGGGTGAAATCTATACCAATGGTTACCTGTATCAAGGTAGCAAACCCGTACATTGGTGCGTGGATTGCGGCTCAGCATTGGCTGAGGCTGAGGTGGAGTATGAAGATGTGAACTCGCCTGCGATTGATGTGGGGTTTAAGGTTGTAGATAACTCTGCTTTAAGTAAAGCTTTTGGCGTTGAAGTCACAGGCGATACTTATGCAGTAATTTGGACAACAACACCATGGACGTTACCAGCTAACCAAGCGGTGAGCGTTCATCCAGAATTTGACTATATATTATTAGAAATAATAATAAATCATAAATCAATAAATGTAATTGTTGCTAAAGAGCTTAAGAATAATTTTGCGGAAGCAATTTTTGCAGCTACAGATGCAGAAATAAGAGAAAAGAGTGTTGTAACTAAAGGAATAAATTTAAATGGTTTGATACTACAGCACCCATTTGACAACCGCCAAGTACCAATAATCTGCGGTGAACATGTTACAGCAGACGCCGGTACAGGCTTAGTCCACATAGCGGCAGCCCATGGTAACGATGACTGGTTGGTGATGAAGGCTAATTTCCCTAATGAAAAGCCACGTATTTTAATGGGTGGTGATGGTAGTTTTTTTAATAGTGATTTGGTCGAGTTTGAAGCGATACGTGGGTTAACTCGCAAAGAAGCGAATAAGGTGATTTTGGCTAAGTTGCTAGAGACTGGTAATTTACTTGCAAATGTAAGATTGAACCACAGCTTCCCACATTGCTGGCGCCATAAAACACCATTGATGCAATTGGCGACACATCAATGGTTTATCGGTATGAACACACAGGACGCCGCTGGTATTAGCTTGCGTGAACATGCGAATAAAGCCGTTTATGAAACCCAGTTTTTCCCAAGCTGGGGACGTGCGCGTTTAGAGGCGATGATTAAAAATCGCCCTGATTGGTGCGTTTCACGCCAACGTAATTGGGGCGTGCCGATGCCATTTTTTGTGCATAAAGAAACTGGTGTGCCACATCCAAAAATAGCTGATTTATTAGAGCAAGCTGCTTTAATGGTTGAAAAAACAGGCGTTGAAGCTTGGTTTAGCTTAGATGGCGCTGAGTTTTTAGGGCAATATGCGCCTGAAAATGCGGCTGAATACAAAAAAGTAACCTATACATTAGACGTTTGGTTTGATTCTGGCGCAACGCACGCGGCGGTATTAAAACG
>JAYTHN010000115.1:0-16655 GCA_043732505.1 Methylotenera sp. | reverse complement strand
GACTGTCGGTAAATCTTGATATCTTCATGTAAAACCTCCTTAAATCATCATAAGAAAATTCTACTTATAAAGGCAATCTTTTTGTGGGGGGATTACCCATCTCTGAACCCCCCCAAAGTTAACTGTGCAATCAATACTCTCCACTGTAGGCGAATCATTAGTGGATGATTTAATAGCGGTTTTTATAAACGCCATTAATGACCCATCCAAATATATTGAAATTACTAAAGGGTGTACATACGATTTTCTACAGATTGCGGCTGTATTGCCTAGCTTCTTTGAAACTAATTTCATGGCTTCTACTAAATTGTGTTTGGCTTGCGTTACTTCTTCATAATGGTCAAATGATGTTAATGCAATGACAGCCTCTATTGTGCCGTACCAAGTTCTGAAATCTTTAGCTGTATAATTTTGCCAGTTAACTCTCGTAAATAATCATTAACGTGCTACGAGTTGATTGTCTGTCTTTTTCCTTCATCATCTAAAGTATTGAAATAAATCTTGCCCCGGTAGTTCTTTAATATTTTTTACAAAACGCGCGAGCTTTCTATTAGATATTTTTATAGTATGTTGAACGCCACTTTTTCCGCGAAAATGGAAGCACATTTTAGAGCCATCAATCACGATGTGCTTATTACGCAAAGTAGTCAGTCCATAAGATTTATTCTGCTTAGCATACTCATCATTACCTATTCGTATTTTAGTATGTTGCAATAAACAAATTATCGTTGCAATTACCTTTTCTTGAGGTAATCCAGGGAGCGATAAAGCTGCATCAACACGACTGCAGATGACTGGTAAGGCCCTGCCAAAATCAATCATGTGGTTATACTTTTCTATATCACGGATTTCTCGCCATAACTGGTGCTACCGATATTGTTTTCTAAGCCTGTTATCTCTGCCAGTAGCTTGGATATGTCCGTTATTTAAAGGGGATATCCACACATAATTCCATGCAGGAGGGATTACAAGAGCCTTGATTCTGGTTAATTCTTCTTCGTCTCTTGTACGGTTGCCGTCGACATCTTTATAATAGAATTTGTTTCTGAACCTGATTCGAATGATACCGACCGAGTTATCATTCACAAAGCGTAAATCTGATTTCATCGTAAACTTTTCATATAGTTAATTTAAAATTGATTATTGAATGACAGCAACAGCGCTATTTAGATTATTTGTTGCCATTATTGATTTATCTAAAAATGAATGTGATAGAAATATCATGGAAAAGCTATTAAGAATATTCTTACTAATCACTTATTAAAGAGTTGCAGTGATTGCTTAGATTATTACTAGCAATATTTGTGATTAGTGTCACATTCACTACAAGTTGCAACTGGTAGTGAATGTGAATAAACAGGTCAAACTGTTTCGTTAGTTTTTTATTAACGACGCTTCATGCTGATTTGATTGGAAATATCATAACTGCCATATTTCCTGTCCTGTGGTAATGAATATTTTATCGTGCTGATTTGGCTTAATCTCATGGCCGCCAGTAAACTCTCCGAAAGATGGCATAAGAAGCATTCCATCAGCCATGTAGAAACAGGCAAGTCTAAGACTCTGTCGACCTTTACCTTTAATTCTGTAAACCGGATGCACATGGCCAGCGATCACTAAGCAATTTCCTTCTGATTTAGGAATATGGCGTAATGCAAACGGCTTGAGATAAAGAGGCTCGTTAATCACTTCAAAATTTAATTCTTCTGGTGGATCACCAGCATGCAAGTCGTGATTCCCCCGGATTAAAGTGCATTTCAAAGTGTTATTTTCAAGGCGCCATTTTAATAATGCTTGTAATGTTTTTTGATTGCGAGATTTTTCAGAATGAAAAAAATCTCCTAAAAAAATAATTTCATTCACTGTATATTTGTCCAGCAAATGATCAATTCGCGCTAAGTTTGATAATGTTGTACCATGAGGCACTGGTTGACCCAGCGCCCGATAGCTTGCCGCTTTGCCTATGTGCACATCAGCCAATATTAAAATACGCTTATCCGGCCAATAAATTGCTTTGTCAGATAAAAGCATTAATTCAACACCTGCAACTTTGAGTACGATATCTTTGTTAAACACAATATCTTTGTTAATTCAGTATCAGAAAGTTAATAATAAATAATTAGAAACTAAGTCCTTTCATTGATCTTGTAACAGTTTGGTATCTACCAATCACTCGCTTTTTGCCTGCAACTATTTCAGATGGATTGCCTTCTTTACGTACACGTTTTTTTTCTCTAGCTTTTGATTCTGCTATATGAGTTTTTTCTGACAAAACGATTTGATGTACTTCATCTATATGAAAATCATTACTCCCTCCTGCTTTTTCCAAATCAGCAACCATTCGAGTGATGCGATCTGCGAGTTTTTCTGAAGTAAGGCTGTCTCTTAAACGCTCAACTAATAAAGGAAATGCAAAAGGAGTAGGTCTATTTATGATTTGAAAATTTAACGCTCTACCCTGTAGTTTTAACAGTGTGTCGCGCAATCGCTCAATATTTAACTCTTGTCTTAAAACTTCATATTCAGATTGGCCCAAGAGCAAATTGTTTGGGTCATACTTTCTGAAAACGTCATAAAATAGACTAGAAGATGCTTGAATTTGTTTGGCACTTTTAGGGGCACCAGGATAACCAGAAAAGACTAATCCAGAAATACGCGCAATTTCACGAAACTTTCGTTGTGCTAGCTCACTGGCATTTAAGCTTTCCATCACGTCTGCTAATAAATTTTCAGTAGATAATAATTCAATATCTAAATACTTTTGCCAATCAATTTCGGTGGGAGAGAGCAACTCAAAGCCATAATCATTCACTGCAATTGAAAATGTATTGGGCTGATGCTTGCTTAAACGCCAAGCTAAAAGGCTTGCTAAACCCAAATGTACATTTCGGCCAGCATAAGGATATAAAAACAAGTGCCAACCTTCGCGAGATTTAAATACCTCTGCAAGTAGATTAGACAGTGTTGGAAGGGCTGACCATAATGTTTGTAATTCCAGTAGAGGTTGGATTTTCTGCATTTCTGGTCCAACAAACTCACCTCTAGAAGCTGAATCCATTCGCGCCACGATAGCATCGGATAACTCATTTGAAAGCGGCATTCTTCCACCATTCCATCTTGGAACGGCGGGCTTTTTACCCTTAGATGGAAGCACATAAGCAGTCATTTCATGAACTCTAATTAGTTCTAATAACCTGCCCCCAAATAAAAAATGGTCACCTGGTTTAAGTCTTGCTACAAAACTTTCTTCAACAGTTCCTAAAGATTTTGCGCCCCGCTTACGCCAAAATTTAACTGCCATGCTAGCATGACTTACAATGGTTCCAATACTCATGCGATGCCTCATCGCTAATTTCGCATCGGGTACAAAGTACCGACCTTGCTCATCAGGTATTGCTCGATGATAATCTGGGTATGCGCCTAATGAGCCTCCACCATGCTCAACAAAAGCGATAGCCCATTTCCATTCCTCATCGGTAATTTCTTTATATGCATAGCTAGTCATAATTTCGGCAAGCAATGCATCCGGAAAAAATCCACCACCAAGTGCAATAGTCACTAAATGTTGCACTAAGACATCTAAAGGCTTGTGCGGAGATTCGCGAGGCTCTATTTTGTTAGCAGCAATAGCATCTTGTGCTGCAATAGATTCTAAGAGTTCTAAGCTATTCGTTGGCACCATCGTTAAACGTGAGATTCGCCCTGGCGCATGGCCTGACCTCCCCGCGCGTTGCATCAAACGCGCGACGCCTTTGGGTGAACCTATTTGAAGTACACGTTCAACAGGTAGAAAATCTACACCAAGATCCAAGCTGGATGTGCACACAACAGCTTTTAGCCTACCTTCTTTTAATGCAAGTTCTACCCATTCACGTACAACTCGATCAAGTGAACCATGGTGTAATGCAATAAGTCCTGCCCAATCAGGACGTGCTTCAAGCAAAGCTTGATACCACAGTTCTGCTTGTGATCGTGTGTTGGTAAACACAAGCGTAGTCGTACTTTTATCTATTTGCTCAACGACTTGAGGCAACATTCTCAAGCCTAGATGGCCAGCCCACGGGAAGCGCTCAATACGCCCTGGCAATAGCGTATCTATAGAAATGTCTTTACTGATTTTACCTTGAATCAGTTGCCCATTGCCTTGTGGAATTAGCACTTCCATTGCGTGTGATAAGTTGCCTAAAGTCGCAGACAATCCCCAAGTGAGTAAGCTTGGCTGCCACATTCTAAGCCTAGCCAATGCCAGCTGTAGTTGCACTCCGCGCTTATTGCCTATCAATTCATGCCATTCATCTACCACCACCATTTTTAAATGCTTAAAAATCTCACTTGCATCTGCTCTTGTGAGCAGCAAAGTTAAGCTTTCAGGTGTGGTGATCAATGCAGTAGGCAATTTTTTAGCCTGCCTTGCTTTCTCTGTCGCGCTGGTATCACCTGTCCGTATGCCTATTGTCCAATCAATATTTAACGCTTCTAGTGGTAATTTTAACGCACGTTCTGTATCCGCTCCTAATGCACGCATGGGCGTTATCCATAGTACGGCAAGCGGTGAGACACTTTTTATAGACTTTTTTAAGTTTTTTGAATTATCAGGTACTTCAGTTGCTAGAGGTAAATTGTCATTAGGAGGCGTGCTAAACTTGTTAACTGCAGCAAGCCAAACTGCATAAGTTTTACCCGAACCCGTAGTTGCATGCAGTAACCCAGAATGCCCTGAGGCAACAGCATTCCACACTTGGCTTTGAAAAGGAAAGGGCGTCCAACTGTGTTGTTTGAACCATCTTTCACCTGCTGTGGCATCAGACGTAGTTTCAGTAGTAGCTAGCTTCTTCAATATTGTTCTGCTATTCAAGAGGCTGGCAATAGTGCATGCAAAGACTGCAAGGTGTCAGCTTCAGCTAATGGTTTGTCTTCACGCCACCTCAACATTCTAGGGAAACGCACAGCAATACCACTTTTATGCCTAACGCTATAAGAAATGCCTTCGAAGCCCAGCTCAAATACCATGGTGGGGGTAACACTGCGTACAGGGCCAAATTTTTCTACGGTAGTTTTACGTACAATGACATCAACCTTACGCATTTCACTATCCGTCAATCCTGAATAGGCTTTTGCAAAAGGTACAAGCTTTCTATCACTTGCTTCTATCGGACCATCCCACACTGCAAAGGTAAAATCACTATATAAGCTTGAGCGCCTACCATGGCCACTTTGCGCATAAATAAGGACTGCATCAATCGTGTATGGATCAATTTTCCACTTCCACCATGTACCTACATCTTTGGTGCGACCTATGCCATAGTTTGCATTTTTATTTTTAAGCATTAAGCCTTCCACACCGAACGAGCGTGATTCAGTGCGCTGTATCGCCAAATCTCCCCAGCTTTTCCCAATTAATGTTTCAGAGATAATGAGCTGTGGCTGATTACATTGCTGTACTAAATTTTCCAGTAAAACGCGTCGTTCACTCTGTTTCATTTGACGCAAATCATTGCCTTCTAATTCTAGTAGATCGTAAACAATCATTGCCACGGGCGCTTTTTTTAACAGTGGCGCATTAGTAGATTTTCGCCCCAATCGTTGTTGCAGCAATGCGAATGCTTGTATTTTTCCATCTAAGTAGGTCACAATTTCTCCATCCAAGACCGTGCCATCTGGCAAGTAATCTGATAATGCTACAAGCTCTGGGAATCTTTCTGTGACCAGCTCTTCGCCCCTAGACCAAACCCATAATTGATTCTCACGTTTGACTATTTGCGCGCGAATGCCATCCCACTTCCATTCGATTTGCCAATCACTTGCCTCACCGAGTTGTACCTGAAAATCCTCTAAATCAATTTGTAAAGGGTGCGCAAGAAAGAACGGATAAGGCTGCCCCGCATCTCTTTCATCTAAAGAGTTAGCAGTAACAGGTGCAATCAGTCTTTGATATAAATCCTCATTTGGGCGCACCGTAATACTTGTATAACCCACTAAACGTTGCGCAACACGTTTTGCATCTACGCCCGCAAACAGCCCTAATGCACGTGTCACCAATAATTTAGAAACGCCAACTCTTAAATTGCCTGTAATCAACTTAATACATACAAATTGACTTTCTTTATCCAACTGATAGAGATACTTCAGTAATTTAGGGATAAGCTCTTCTGGTGCTAGTCCTCTTAAAGGTAATAACTTTTGCTCAATCCATATTGCAAGACCTTCAGTGTCTTTTAAAGTCACTTCTTGTAAAGTCACTTCTGGCTTAGGTAATATCATTGTGATTGTTTCGGCTAAATCACCTACCGCATGGTAGCTTTCTTCAAACAACCACTCTGGTAATTGGGAGGCATTAATCACGAGCTGTCTTAAAAGCTTTGTTGTAACAATTTGTCTAGGTTTGCCACCCGCCAAAAAATAAACAGCCCACGCCGCATCGTCAGGTGAAGCCTTTGCGAAGTAGGCAACCATTGCACTAATTTTGTCATTGTTGCTGGTCGTTCTATCAAGTAACGTATATAAATTAGATAAAGCTTTCATCTGCTTATTTCAGCATTTATTTGATTAGCGCTCATTTCACTAGTATTCTCAGATTTATTTTCAAGAATATTTTCAGGAACGGTTGTTTCAGCTGCATTAGCACTGTCTACTTCTTCTAATTCTTCATCTCCATATTCAGTCACAAAGCCCTGCGCATCTAGACCAAGTTCTATTAAGTAGCGAACAAGCACGTTCACTTGACCGTGCGTCACAAAAACACGTTCTGCTCCTGTATGTTCAATCGCTGTTAATAAATCAGGCCAATCAGCATGGTCTGACATAATAAATCCACGGTCTATGCCTCGACGTCTGCGATTTCCCCGTAGCTGCATCCAGCCACTTGCAAAACCATCAGAATAATCGCCAAAGCGCTTCATCCAGCTAGTACCTTTTGCGGAAGGTGGGGCAATAACTATACTTTGTCGCAATTTAGAAGTATCAGTCAATTCACTAACATACTGTGTTTCTGGAAGATAAACTCCAGCTTCGCGATAGATCTGATTGAGCGGCTCTACTGCACCATGCACTAAAATTGCACCGATCGAAGCATCAAGCCCAGAGATTAGACGTTGCGCCTTGCCGAACGCATAACAAAACAGAACAGTCGTGCGATTATTCTCTGCGTTTTGTCTCCACCAGCTATTGATATCTTTAAAAATATTAGCTTGTGGTTGCCACTTGTAGATAGGTAGACCAAAGGTTGATTCTGTAATAAAAGTATGACAAAGCACGTGCTCAAAAGGCGTACACGTACCATCATTCTCTAATTTGTAATCCCCTGAGGCGACCCAAACTTCGCCTTTATATTCAAGACGCACTTGAGATGAACCTAGCACATGACCAGCAGGATGTAAGCTGAGATTGACACCATGGTGGTTAATCGCTTCACCATATTTAAGCGTGTTGAGTTGAATATTCTGACCTAAGCGTTTTAGCAGAATATTTTTGCCAGCTTCAGCCGTTAAGTAATGATTATTGCCAGTTCTAGCATGGTCACTGTGTCCGTGTGTGATGACTGCACGGTCTACAGGACGCCATGGGTCAATATAAAAATCGCCTATAGGGCAATATAAACCTTCTGGTCGGGCGATAATTAAATCCATATTCCGAATATGATTCCAATCATGTGAAATAGTTAGCTTCTATTGATAATAATACTAAATTAATTGGACTTGATCATCAATTGGATTTGATCGCTCAAATCGGAAAAATAAGTATTGATTAAGTTTCATTAAAAAATCCCATTGGATTACCGAACATTACTTCTGCGTTGTTAAGTAATCCAACACGTAAACTCGTAATATTCCTATTCATTATATTCCCATAAGTTATTTACAATTTTTTTCTTAATTATTTATCAAAGAATATTTCTAAGAAATTTTAGGGTCTGTGCGTTGTTTCACATACATTTAAACTTTACTGTAGATTCAGTAAACAAGATTTTAATATTACGATAATGAAATTTAATCCGCAAAAATTTAATTCAAAAAAATGTGCACAAGTAAAAACTTGGCACCCATTATTTTGAGAAGCTAATTGCTAATAATTTCGCAATTTGCTAATCAACCTCGGCTATAAATTTTAACTATTTATGACTGCTAGCCTTGTTAGAACCGTTAGCTTTTTCTCACTTTTATCAGAATCTTTTTTTGCGGTTGGTTGAGCAACTTGAGATTTTGTATTTTTGCTATCTTTAGCATCAGATTTGTTACTTGTATGAGTAGTAGAAGTTGTCATGTTCAAATCCTTTTCAAATAATTTAGTAACGAGATCTTACTAAATACGCTCACTAGTATTCATAAAATAAGATATGTCTGAATTTAACGTAGGAACTCAACTTTAGGATTGCACTCATTTCTACAGTTGAATCGGATGTTCACCTATTTCTAAATGGCCATTTAAAAGCTCTAATCCTTGAATTAACTAGAGTAAGAACTTTTTTAGCAAGATTATGATTAATAAATTATAGGAGAACACAATAAACACAATTACTGGTTTATTTAAAGATAAAAAAGTGCAAAGCAAGCTTACCGTTCTGCTTCACAGTCTGGCTATACAAATAATGAAATTAATGTAGTGATGTCCGAAAAAACAAAAGAAAAGTATTACGGCAAAAATAAAACTTTAGAAACTGAAGTAGGAAATAATGCAGCAGAGGGTGCAGCTAGTCCATCACTTCGTGACCATGCTGAACTTATGATCCAAACTATCGCACTAGATTTAACTGGACTTCCCCCATTATCGTAGACATTTTTCAATGTCCGATTTGTTGTTGTTCAAACTGAACGGGGCTTAAATAATTCAAATAACTATGCCTGCGTACACGATTATAAAACACTTCGATGTATTCAAATATCTCTGCTTTTAACTCCTCTCTAGTGTTGTAAACTTTGCCTCTAGTTTTCTCCTTCTTCAGACAACTGAAGAAAGACTCCATCGCAGCATTGTCGTAACAGTTACCACGGCGACTCATGCTGGTCATAAAGTTATTTTCCTTGCACCAGCGATTAAAATCGTCACTGCCGAATTGGCTACCTTGATCTGAGTGAATCACCACAGTCTGTTTAGGCTGTCTTCGCCATTTGGCCATTAGCATCGCATCTAACACCAACTCTGTACGAATGTGCCCCTGCATGCTCCAACCCACGACTGCGCGTGAGTACAAATCAATCACGACTGCCACATATAGCCAGCCCTCATGCGTATAGAGTTGCGTAATGTCAGTGACCCACACCTCATCAGGGATAGTGGCTAAAAAGACTTGTCGCAGCCGATTGGGCGCAGCAATCGCAGGCTTGCCTGCTTTGCAGCGAAGACGACGATAACCGCGTACAGCATGTAGCTTAGCTTGATGCATCAGCCTGGCAACACGATTCTCGCCGCAAGCTAAGCCGGCAGCTTTGCAGTCACGATAGATCCTTTGACTGCCGTAGATGTTGCCGCTGGCCACAAAGAATTGTTTGATTTCACCTAACAGTACTGCGTTATCTAATGCACGGGCAGAATCTGGATTGCTGCTCCATGCGTAATAGCCGCTTCGATTAACGTTGAGCACATGGCACATCGTGATGACACTAAACTGCTTACAATGGGCTTGTATGAATGTGTACTTCACTCTAGGTGATTTGCAAGACCGTAAAGGTCTTCCCCACAGAATATATGCGCTAAAGCGCATTATTCTGAGTGAAAGTACACCGCGGCACGGCCTTTTTTAGGATTTCTCGCGCTTCAGTGGCTCGTTTTAAGGCTTTTTGAAGTTTGGCTACCTCAAGCTTTAAGCTGGTAACGTCTTGGCTGTCAGGCTGCTTTAATTGCTTCTCAGCCTCTGCCTTCCAACGGTATAAGCTTTTATCGGTGATGCCAAGTCGATTGGCAACTTCAACTGCGCTATGACCTCGTTCTGTCATTTGTTTAAGTGCTTCAGCCTTAAACTCGTCTGTGTATCTGATTCCTCTCATGTAACTTCCTTTAAGTGATTTCAGACATTATCATCTGTCTACTAAATCGGGGGAAGTCCACCATGGCGAAACGATTGCAATACCAAGTTCTGAGCCTAATACAGATAAGATGATAGTAAGTGCCGCTGCTGCGAGCACCCCAGCTAATCCCATCAAGCTCTATTAAACTTTCTCTATGGGTGAACATTCTTCAGTGATAAATTGAGACTATCGTTTTTATTAACTTCCGTGCCTAGTTTTACTTCTACCACTAATATTCTGTAATTCTCAAGTACGCTTTATACTTTCTGGTTGCCATTAAACCAAGTTTTGTATGATACCGAGCAGGGCTCATTCAATGGCTAAGCAGGCGAATCAATTGATCTTTTTCACCTGTAAAATTAATATTTTTCTGAAGCCAAACTTCATCCTGATTAAAATCATTTACATGTTTTGCATCATCTGTAGAAAGAGTTTGCAAAATAGGTAAAGGGGAAATACTTGTGTTATGTGTAACTTTTGGCCTACCAGTAAACGCAAATGACTGAATGTTTAAAGAATCAAAAGAATCAATTAGTATTGATCACTACAAATGAATCCGACTTTTTTGCATAATTTGAAAATGAAGTTAATTGCTCACCCGCAATCCAATTATAAATATCCTGCTTCTCATATGGACTGAATACACCAAACATTATTGTTTGGGATGATCAATAAGACTCCAGAATCAGGATCCTTTAGGATTCTCGTTACGACAGATATAGAGATTTGCCTCAAGGGCTTTTATAAAGTTTTGGATTTCTTCAGGTTTAGATAACCAATCATTGATTGAACGTCCCTCAATATAGAAATGGTTACCATGCATAAATTTTCCTATGCTGACTTTACGTTTTAATATCGAATTGAATTAGTTATCGATGTCAAAATCTTTAATACTCGCCTCAGTACCAATGCCAACATCATTTAGCTGAAATCCAACACACACGTTTAAAGTATTCTTGGTTATTTACAATTAATGGAACATTTGCAAAGACCGCATGAGCCGCCTGTTTGGCATGGCAAGAACTGGCGTTATCAATAGTGACATGCAATGTGCAAGAATACCGATCTATACCAAGTTCTTTAAGTTCGTAAGCTGTTATCAAAAGATGTAATAGCAGCTGTTCCTTACCAAGATTAAAGCCTATCGTTTCAGGCAAAAAATGTTCTATAAGTTTACCCAGTGCAAGTTGAATCGAACCTTGTATAAAATATTCATCTTTCAAATCGTCAAATTGGTCAAAACCGTAGCTAGTTAACAATTTTCGATATTGCACGACATGATTTTTTTCTGATAAACCACCATCACCAAGCTCTTCTAAATAGTTATTGATGAGTGAGGCGAACTTATCGTCTTTCCAAAATTCGGTGAAGCCAGATAGCCTTGCACCATCAACCAATTTGATAAGGGAGACTGAGTTAATGAAAAAAATGCATGTGATTTATTTGTAAAATATTTTCGATACTCACCATGCGCCCTACCATTAAGGTATTGCTCATATTGATCACCTATGAGTGCGGCATATTTGCTTAGCCATTCAATCATGCTCCCTTCATCAGTTGGTATTGGCTGGTATAGAGCTTTTACTTGGGTTTTAAATTGAAAATATGATCTTCAAGAAATGTCATGGAAGAATCTTTTAGATAATCGGCCTTTAAATAATTTAGTAGAGAAAAATAAAGTGTCTCCTTTGATAACACTAGCTGCTCCTCACAAATATCTTTAGCCGAAAATCGCAATGGATTTAAATTTAAACGCATTGTATAACATACTTATTAATTGACATTTATTATCATTAAGCTGTCAATTAACCACTTTCAGCTAGAAGAGAAATCTATTGTGGAAATAGTCTTACGTTGCTTTTTATGTTTTCTGTTAAGCATTAATGAAAGACGCTGATGGAGAATAAGATGGAGTTGTAGAAGACAAATTTTTAATTTTAAACCTTTAATAACGGTACTGGATTTTCTGCGTCAGCAAAGCTATTAACATATAACTGTTAGTCCAGTCATGCATCAAATCTTGAACAGTAGCGCTGGTAATGAATGGGCTAAAAATTTGCCAGATATTTTCGAATGGTCGCGTCCATTTATTAAAACGTTGGTGCCTGCAAAAATCTTTGAATTGTTAAATCAAGCAAATGTTTTAGAGGATAAAGACGGCGTTTGGCTGAGTAGGATTAGGGTTTCCAACCTTGACGGTCTACCATTTATCCACTCTGTATACCTTACTGTTCAGACTGAGTCAGTATTCTTTCGGCCTGATACCTACCGATTCACCGCTGCAATAAAAATCATTTTGCTGAACATCAATATCCGGTTAAAAGAGTCGCCGATATATGTACTGGTTGCGGAACAACCACGATATTGTTTGCCCAGATGTTTCCACATGCAGAAATCTACGGTTTAGATATCAATAATACCGCCTTGGAATTTGCCAGAATCAATTCAACTGCCAATCAGTTAGAGAATGTGAGTTTTGTATTTATCAACTTACTCTCTGACATAGCTGAAAATTTTGACTTCATTACCTCAAACCCGCCCTACCTAGTTAACGCTTCAAAATCGGACTATCGACATGGCGGAGGTTTCTATGGTTACCAGATAGCATTAGATATCATTGATTGTGCATAGACTCGGTTAAACCCTGGTGGAACACTTTTTCTTTATAAAGGAGTCAATATCATTGAGGCCACCGACTTATTCTTGGAAGAAGTTAACAGAAAATTGTTTGGTACCCATTTAAGCTATGTTTATGAAGAAATAGATCCTGATATTTTTGCTGAGGAGCTGCTAACTGAACCTTATCAATTTGCTGACCGTGTTGCTGCAGTAATCTTGATTGCTCGTTATCTACCCAATAAAAGCTAAACAAATGTAAATGATTGATTTAGGGCTCATCGAGCACTATCTTAAAGGCTCTATTTCTTGCATAGCGTTAAACTTTAATCTTATATCCATGAAATTTAAATAAAACCCAGCTTAAATAAACTGAGAATTTCTCAGAATTATGTACGCTGTTGAACGAACGCTTAAAACCAAGAATGCAATACTCATTAATTAAATTAGTACGTTTTCAATAATGACTATATATAAATATTTATTGAAGCGTAAAGGTTCAGTGACAATTCATACAATACTGTTGTTACTGATCGTAAGTTTCTTTAAATAATGAGGAAATATTATATGAGTACTGAAAATTCTAAAAAAGGTAAAAGTCATACAGCTACATCTGAAAACAAATTAACAACTGCAGGGGGAGAGCTGCATCAACTTGCAGGCGGTGAACACCCCTTGTTAACCACCAATCAGGGTCTTGCAATTACTGATAATCAAAACTCGCTTAAAGCGAATCCGAAAGGCCCTGTATTACTAGAGGATTTTATCCTCAGAGAAAAAATCACACATTTTGATCATGAACGCATTCCAGAACGCATCGTTCATGCGCGCGGCACTGGTGTTCATGGTTACTTTGAGCTGACTCATTCGCTACAACAATACACAACGGCAAAAATACTCACAGAAGTAGGTGAAAAAACGCCACTTTTTACGCGCATATCGACTGTCGCAGGCGGTTCTGGTTCGGTAGATACGCCACGTGACGTGCGCGGTTTTGCTACTAAGTTTTATACTAAAGAAGGCAATTGGGATTTAGTCGGTAACAATATTCCTGTATTTTTTATACAGGATGCAATTAAATTTCCCGATTTAGTGCACGCCATAAAAATGGAGCCAGACCGCGGTTTTCCGCAGTCTGCAACGGCGCATGATACTTTTTGGGATTTTATTTCGCTCACGCCAGAGTCCATGCACATGGTTATGTGGATTATGTCAGACCGAACGATTCCACGTTCATTACGCATGATAGAGGGTTTTGGTATACATAGCTTCAGATTAATCAATGAAAATGGTGATTCAACTTTTGTAAAATTTCATTGGCGTCCAAAACTGGGGCTTCAATCTACAGTATGGAATGAGGCAGTCAAAATCGCTGGCGCTGACCAAGATTTTTTGCGTCGCGATATGTTTGAAGCGATCAAAGCGGGCAATTTTCCAGAGTGGGAATTCTCAGTCCAGCTTTTCACACAAGCTGAAGCTGAACAATTTCCATTTGATCACTTAGACGCCACCAAATTAATTCCAGAAGAGCTTGTTCCATTGAAAGTGATCGGGCGTATGGTGCTTGATCGTTGGCCAAATAACTTCTTCGCGGAAACGGAACAAGTTGCGTTTTGTCCGTCTCATGTTGTGCCTGGTATTGACTTTACTAACGACCCTCTTTTGCAAGGCCGTTTATTTTCTTATCTAGACACACAACTTTCCCGTTTGGGTTCGCCTAACTTTAATCAAATTCCTATCAATGCGCCTAAATGCCCATTTGCCAACCATCAGCGTGATGGTCATATGCAGATGGATCAGCCGACTGGCAGAGTTGCTTATGAACCTAATTCCTTATCCAAGGAATCCCCTCGTGAATCACCAAAAGGCTTTCATAGCGCGGCTGTTAATGAGTCTGGAGATAAAGGCAGGGTAAGGCCAGAAAGCTTTGCAGATCATTATTCACAAGCAAGACAGTTTTTTATTAGTCAAACAAGTTACGAGCAAGCGCACATTGCCTCTGCATTAGTTTTTGAGCTGTCTAAGGTTGAGCATTTGCATATTAGAGTAGCAATTGTTGCGCATTTACTTCATATTTCTAAAGATTTGGCGAGCCGTGTGGCTAGAGGTTTGAGTTTAGCAGAAATGCCTGCCGCACCCAATGCCGCCGCTGAAGTGCAAGAGATGCCACCATCACCCGCGCTGCAAACCATAGGCAAAATGAAAGACACCCTGCAAGGGAGATCAATCGGTATTCTTATTGCCGATGGCTCAGACATTACAGCACTTAATAGTCTTAAAAATGCCATCACCAAAGCGGGTGCAAATATCAAAGTGATTGGGCCAAAGATAGGTGGTGCAAAATTAAGTAATGGTGCAATTCATGCAGTTGACGGGCAGCTTGCCGGCACACCTTCAGTGCTGTTCGATGCGGTAGCGATTATTCTTTCAAGCGAGGGAGCAAAAACACTGTCTACCGAATCGGCTGCAATTGATTTTATTCGTGATGCGTTTGGTCACTTAAAAGCGATTGCTATAGATAATGGTGGGCAAGTATTATTAGCTAAAGCAGGCATCACTGCAGATAAAGGCGTAGTAAATGTCGCAGAAATTGAAATTTTTATTACTTTAGCAAAAACTCGCCAATTTGATAGAGAGAAATCAATTCGAACATTGGCGTGATCATAGATACTGATTAAACATTGGTTTTTGAATGTAGTACACAGCTGCTTTTCGTAGCTAGCTGTGCACCAACCTAGTCACGATAAAGCTAGATTAATCAGTAATGGTTCTATAACTACAACAATTTTAGATTAAGTAGTTAGTATGTAACAAGAGCAGAGATAAAACATGTCAGAAATATCAAACATTTACAAATTTCCAATCGATAAAGAGTCGATTAGTATTTCTGCAGTTCGCAAACTTCAAGTTTTGGATTCTCAATTTGAGGTATTTTACAAATCCGTGGCTAAGCTTACTACAACCATATCCGATGATCCTGTGGCAATGATATCATTTGTTTATGATCAAACTATTTGGATTAAATCGGCTATAGGTATTCCCGAAGTCACTCAAGTCCCAAGAAAAGATGCATTTTGCGGTTGGGTATTGACTGACGATGAATATTTAGAGGCTCCAAACACTACGTTAGATCCAACGCATGTCTGTCACTCAGTTGTTACAGACTCGCCTAATTTTATGTTCTATGCGGGGGTACACCTTAAGCTGCCATTAAGAGAAGTGATTGGAGCACTGTGCGTCTTTGACATTAAACCTAATGCAATGAGCGACCATCAAATGAAAATGTTGGTAGAATTAGCAAACGTAATCAGTAAAGCCTTGGTGATGAAAAATCACTTAATACATTACCCATTTTTCCACTTTTGGAACAAACTTAACCGTTACATCTAGCGCTGATAAAACAAAAGTTACAAATTAAGTGGACTGGTATTTTTCTCATTGGTTATATTATTTTTATTGCGGGCATTCTCGCTGCCCTTTGTAAGCTAGGTATTTTGGCTGATGTAGGGATAGCATGGACTTTAATTGGAAGTGTTGTTGCGGTTGGCATTGGTGTCATGCTCGCAGTATCTAACAGTGGTAATAAAGACAGTATCGAAACCAATCGTAAATAATCATAGTTATTATCAGAGAAAATGCGGTAAAAAATGTTATTACATAGCAATAACCCAGATTTTCTCTATAAAATAATTACCGTTAGGTAATAAATAACGTCCAATTTATCCAAAAAATCAATTTAATTACCTTTCGGTAATTTTTATTGAACATAGAATGAATCAGTCATTAAAAATAACATAAACTATGGCCGTTTACCAATACTCACCAAGATGGCTTAATTTGTTGGTTTGACGAGACACACACAAATATAGTGATTCAGTTAGTGCATGAGGTGAACGAGAATGCTATATTGAAAACTGGCTAGGCGTAAAAAAGCCCTATGGTAATCCCCCCATTATTAATTGCAGCTAAAAGTAGAAATTAAACTGTTAAGACTAACTTTTGCCTTGGGGTCATGCCACCCAATGCCATGTTCGGACG
>JAYTHN010000114.1:0-5676 GCA_043732505.1 Methylotenera sp. | reverse complement strand
CAACTAATAGCCCTTTATCTTTATATTTGCTGTACAAACCTTCAAGCGCATCAAATTGTGGTGTAAACCCACATTTACTTGCAGTATTCACCACTAGAATAGGTTTATCTTGATAATCGCACAGATTAATTTTATCACCCTGTAACGTCACTAATTGGTGATTGTAAAGCTCAGTACAAGCGGCATTTGCCATGTGTGATGCCCCTAATAAAAAAACTGATAACAATAATTGCTTCATATAAACTCACTCAAAAAAATTAATATAAATAGTTAATCACCAAAATCAACTTAATCTAAACTAAATCAAATTAACTATATTAACAAATTTGACTTATGTTTTTTGTATTGGTTCTAAAATTACGTTGGCTATTGTTGTTAAACGATGCTACGGCGTTTGCGCCTCAAGCCCTCGCAACACCATGCAATAATTTAGTGCATGAAAAAAAACGTTTTTCCGAAATTCAGCGTTTATCTCTATTAATATCTTGGTGCATGATAGCAATTTAAGCTATTTGGACACCAAGCTAATAAAACCTAACTTTAACAAAAAATATTATTTAAAATAATGACTTATCAGCAATTATCAGTAATTATCAGTAATTGAATAGGTCATTTTTAATAGTAATTTTTCTATTAGTATAAGTAGATTATTTTTTGCTTCACTGAATATATAAATGATTTATTCAGCTAGATAATTAAAACAATCTGATACAAATCATCACCCAAATTTAACAAGTTTAACGATAAATCTATGGAATAATATCTGCCTTTTGCTAAAAGCTTTTCAAGATTTTTAACACTTTAATTATTGATGGAGAATATTTTGAAATTTACTTTTATTTCAATTGTGCTAGCCGCATCATTTTCAACAACCACTTATGCATATCAGTGCAATACTGTGATGGGCGGTTGTCCTGCAAACACTACCCAAGCGACCTCTTCTCATATGAGATCTGATACTGGCATCAAAGTAGACCATGCACCAAAGGCATTACCTGTAAAAGACGTTCTTGCGCCTACTACAACTGCTACTCAGCATAAATTTGACAGCAAAAAAAGTAATGGCCAAGGTTTAATGCAAACTCATAATAAAACGATTCTGAAATATCATCAAGATTTAAGCAACAGTAGTTAAAAGTAGGTCTTTTTAAGAGTAGGTCTTTAAAGATAGTGCTTGAAAAATGATTTAAGCCCTGCCTTTAAAAATCTAGAGACTGCTGCAATGCTTTCACTTGCATACTAACGGCATCTCCCACGTTCAATTCGCCGCCAATCATCACTTTTGCATTTACACCGCCATGCCCGCGCACGGCGTTATAACCACCCTCCCCTAGCAACACCTCCATGCGTGAGCAAGGTGCGCAACTGCCCGTGATTTCCAGCAATACTTCACCAATCTGCAGGTAATGGACTTGATGCTTAAATAAAGGCTTAATGGCTAATAAATTAATACCTGAAATCACTAAATTGCGTCTTAGCAAAGATGCCTCTAACGCTGGTAAACGCATGATTTTTGCGATTACATTTATATGCTCCGCCTGAATAAGAGTGACCTGCCTGTTGCTGGCATTTAATGTACCATTTTTTGAGGCGATGCCACGCCTATCATGTAGCAGACCAACATCAGCAATTGCTGTAGTACGTCGCACCTCAATTGCAGGGACATGCCGTGCTGGCCGCACAATAATCGCCTCCAGCTTACCTATTTGCGGCATCGTTTGGCTGATTGATGGTAATGTTTGTGGATTATCTTGCATTAGTGAAGTCACCTATTTATCAAACTCATTTTGACCGAATAGCACTTTAATTGCAGGCTAAATTACCTATCGAGTAAACAGATTTTTTATATTTATTCAGTCTAATATATACCGACTGTACTAATTGCTAAAAAGTTTTTGCAAACTAATAATCAAGATTGCATCATGTTTTTATGTGTTTTTCGCATATCTTTTAATAAATGAGTGTAACCATATTGTCCTTACAAACCATCCACAACTCTTTTTCTAGCATCTACCAATATTCTAAATTGCAAGAAAATAAAACTTTGGGAGCCATATACTTTGTTGATGATTCAGTAGCTAAAGCTAACTTTGAAATACCATCGATTCAATTATAAGCCCCAGTTCTGGATGGAGAAGATACCAACTGTGAGTTGTGGTTAATTCAACCGGCCTTATTGGTTGGTAACGTAATAGCTAACGGTAATATTGGTAATATCTCATATCGATTTAATGAAGACTTTCTATTTGGGGTGATTTCCTTACCAGAACCAACACTTTCGCAAAATGAAACTGATATATCAGTGCAAGCGTCGATTACTGAGTCTGCTTACCGTGAGATTTTTTCCTCAATGAAAGCAAACAACTATCCGCAGGTATACCGTTTTTGGAATTATATGGCAGATATTAATGGCGTTAGTCACGGACTAGTGCGCTATCGCCAATTTAATGTAGGTCGTAAAAATGCATTTTTGGCTTGTAGTGATATTGCAGATAATCAGTTACCCGCAGCCTGCGCTTTGGGTATGGCAGATGGCCCACTCAGCATCGCTTTTTTGCTTGGTCGCCAAGCGCCCATTGCGATTGAAAACCCTAGGCAAATCAGCGCTTATGAATATCCAGAGAGGTATGGTCCACAAACCCCCAAGCTTTTCTCGGGCAACTTTATTGAACGCTAAACAATCTGCTTTTTTATTCATCTCTGGTACGGCTAGTATTGTTACCCATCAAACATTGCATCAAATCGGTGTATTAGCGCAAACTAAAGAAACGCTGACCAATTCTGAAGCGGTCATTGCGGAAGCGAATCGCATCTATGGCGAAAAGAGATTTGAACTACAGCGCTTTTTTTAAGAGTCTACATTCGCTATGTAGTGGATTTATCATTGATTAAGAATGAGATACAACGTCATTTAGGCAACACGATCAAAGCTGTTTATATTCAAGCCGATATATGCCGTAAAGAGCTGCTGCTAGAAATTGAAGCGACATTTTGATGCCATTAAAACGCATAAAAATAAAATGGCAAGCATGTTAAGAAGCATCATCAAACCTGTAGTTATATTCAACATCGCGATGTATTACTATCTAGTGTTATACCTTGGCTAATTATGGCTAGGGATATTAAGCCTGTGTTGGATTCTGGCCGCAACCTTACTTTACCCAATACTACCCAAACATTATGCAATTCACTTAGGCCGCTATGCCATCATGTTGAGCTTTTGTGCTTATCTTGGGAGTTTAAGTGCTTCAGGAAGATGTAGTTTTGATTTAACAGCGCTAGATAAATTACGTAACGAAACACCTTTAATCACTGCGCCCAACCATCCTTGCCTACTCGATGCAGTGATGATTATTTTACGCTTGCTCAATGTCGCTTGCGTGATGAAATCTGAGTTAATGAACAGTATCTTTTTAGGTGCGGGTGCCAGGCTGGCTCGTTACATTCGTAACGAACCAATAAGGCAAATGACCCTTGAAGCCAGTGATGACTTCAAAACAGGTAGCCATTTATTGTTATTTCCGGAGGGCACTCGCACGATGCAACAACCGATTAACCCATTAAAAGGTAGCATCGCTACTGATCTCGCTAAAAGCACAAGTGCCTTTACAAACCATATTAATTGAAACAAACTCCCCTTATTTAAGCAAATGTTGGTCATAGTTTCGGAAACCAAGCATGCCGGTTAGCTACAAAATAACTTTAGGTAAGCGCTTTGATCTCCCAGAAAATAGCCATGACTTAATGATAGAACTCGAAAATTATTTCTTGCATGCACTGAAATCTACAACACAAACCTTAATATTTCCTTCAACTACTTCACAATACCAAGGCAAGGTTTGCCTGAACTCAAAGGAAGCCACTTTGCCATGATGACTGCATCATCAAGTCATATCATTCTTATTCCTAGCTACAATCCAGGCTGTAAAGTCTATGAAACCGTGCGTGCAGCTCGTCCATACTGGAACCCAGTATGGGTAATTATTGATGATAGTACCGATGGCTCAGCACTGACTTTGCAAGCAATGGCCTTATATGACACAGGGTAACGTGTGATTCATCTAGCGCAAAATCAAGGTAAGGGCGCCTCTGTATTGCATGGTTTAAAATTAGCTACCGCTAGCGGCTATACACATGCATCAACAATAGACTCCGATGGTCAGCATCCACCTGATTTGATTCCTAATTTTATGGCTGAATCTATCAAACAGCCCCATGAGATGATTTTAGGGTTGCCAATATTCGAGCCCAGCGCGCCAAGTATCAGAGTTCAAGGACGAAAACTGTCCAATTGGTGGGCAAATCTAGAAACCTTCTGGGCTGGTATTGGCGACTCACTATTCGGCTTTCGCGTTTACCCAATAGTGCCTTTAATAAAAGTCATGCGTTATCAACCTTGGATGCGACATTTCGATTTTGACCCGGAAGCCTCGATCAGGCTAAGTTGGCGTGGCGTAAAAGTAGTTAATCTACCAGCTCCTGTTCGTTATTTCAGCATAGATGAAGGCGGTATTTCGCATTTCCGCTACCTGCGTGACAACATAATACTCACTTGGATGGATGTACACACGGCTATTTATAGGCTTTGTATTGCGACTACCCATGCTAATAAATATACGTTTGTTAAGTCTATTTGGCAACTAATCTCAGGGTTTTAATTCACTGACCATGCAAAACCGTTTTTGCAGTATCAAAAGTCTCCAATATTTAGCCTTTCAAACTTTTACTGACAACCTCAAACACATCATTAGAAAGGTTAGCGCTATCCATAATAGTTTGAAGTGCATCTTTCATCTGCACCTGCAGTGCTGGCGTATAACGTCTCCATTCTCGCAATGGGGTGACTTGCCTAGAGGCAATTTGCGGGTTAGTCGCGTTCAACTCTATAATCGCGTCCCTTAAGATTGCATAACCTTGACCACTTGAATCATGGAACTTCACAGGGTTATTGATTGCAAACGCTGAATAGAGTGAGCGCACACGATTTGGATTTTTAATATTAAACTCTGCGTGATTACGTAGTTTTGCAAAATCATCGAAGATTGTATCTCTGTTGGCAATGGCTTGCAACGAGAACCATTTATCTACCACAAGTGGATAGCCTTTAAATTGATGATAAAAATCAGTGAAAGCCACATCTCTTTCTGGTTGTGTGCTGTTAGCTAAACACGATAGCGCCGCGACACGGTCGGTCATGTTATCTGCATGGTCATAATGAGCTTTAGCAAGTGCGGCACACCCGCTACCATTAGTTACAGTCAATAATTCAAGCACAGTGTTTTGTAAGGCTCTGCGCCCCATAGCAGATGGTGAGATAGAGAAGTCGCCTGTATTGCCATTCGCTTCATATAATCGCAGTAATGCACCTTTATATGTACGTTTAATAGTGGTAAGAATATGGGTACGTGCACTGTCAATGGCCGCTGGGTCAATCACATCCAGTGATTGTGTAATAGCGGCAATTGCGGGCAGCGATAATGCGCGTGCAAGTAACGCTTTATCGCCTGTATTTGCTATACCTTGATCAATGATGATTCCAAAATCTTTAACAAATTGTGAGATATCAGCCTCACCATCTGCCATTACACGTGCGATAGTACGCAGTGCGATGGTTTGGCCTGCTTCCCATTTGTTAAATCCGTCAGTATCACTCAGCTGTAACAGGCGTAGGTCATC
>JAYTHN010000113.1:0-5682 GCA_043732505.1 Methylotenera sp. | reverse complement strand
GAAGGCGCTACAACTGCAGGTGAAGGTGGTGCTTCGGGTGCTGGAGCGACAGGAGGCGGCTCTGAAGGCAAAGCGCTTATTGGTGGTGCAGTATAAGGGGTTGGTTCACTTTTTATAACTGTTGCAACAGGCGTCTGTTTAATAATTGGCTTAGGTTCAACCTTAGGCTTTGTTTGCTCAGGCTGGGGCTGAACTGGTTCAGGTTGAATCACTACTGGCGGCGGATTAGGTTTACTGACTAACTCTACTTCTAATAACGCTGGTTTTTTTATTGGATTAAACTTGATGTTTGGAATAACGACTGCAAATAGCACGTGCAACAATATCGAGCAAACGATAGCCCAAATGAGTGTATTTTCATGAGTGTTAGATTGTTTAATAGCGATATTCAAAGAGACAATAATACCTAATCAATAGCAGTCGATTTAACTTAACAAAAAAATTATACAACAAGGCTGTTAAGTTTTTGAAGCATAATTACTATTGGCTGAATACAGCTAAGTTGGTTGCAAATTTGGTGGAATAATAAGTCAATGGATTAAACCAAACCATCTAAAACCTGCACATTTACAGTAGCACCAGCATCCAGCTTACCCACATTATCATCAAGCACAATAAAACAATTGGCTAACGACATAGAGCTTAAAATTGCCGAGCCTTGTGCACCGGTAGGTTTTACCTTCCAGCTACCATCAGCATCGGCAAACAAAATGCCACGTTGAAACTCGGTGCGACCTGTCATCTTTTTAAGAGGCGCTATGCATACGACACTGAACATGGGTAAAGGTGCGGGATTCGGTTGCCCCATTAATACCAGCATGGCTTCGCGTACAAATTGGTAAAACGTAACCATCACCGCAACTGGGTTGCCTGGCAAACCAAAGTAGTGCGCATTGCCAATCTTACCGTAGGCAAGTGGTCGTCCAGGCTTCATTGCCACTTTCCAGAAGACAACTTGTCCGTGCTTCGCTAACAGCAGCTTCATATAATCAGCATCACCTACTGAAACGCTGCCGCTAGTAATCACTACATCGGCTTGATTTGAAGCACTAAGTAAAGTTGCTTCTAGTAAATCAGGATTGTCTGGAATCGCGCCTAAATCAAGCAAGTCAACACCTAAGCGACTCAGCATGCCGAATAAACTATAGCGATTGCTATCGTAAACCTTACCAGACGCTAATGTTTCGCCAACACTAGCAAGTTCATCGCCGGTAGAAAAAAATGCAACTTTAAGCTTGCGATAGACCGTGACTTGGCCAATACCTAATGAGGCAATTAACCCTAAATCGGCAGCCCGCATCAGATGGCCTACACTTAATACAGCTTGACCGAGTTTCAAATCTTCGCCCACATAACGTACATTCATGCCGCGTTTAGGGGATTCGCTAAAGCTCATGTTGTCACCATCTACTCTAACGCGCTCTTGCATAATGACGCTATCTGCACCTGCTGGCAGCATGCCGCCAGTCATAATGCGCACGCACTCGCCAGTGTTTAAAACGCCTTCAAACGCTTTACCAGCGAAAGCTGTACCGATTAATTTTAGGGTTGTAGTTGTATCTTGCTCGATGTTATCTGCATTAAACGCATAGCCATCCATCGCCGAATTATCATAGTTTGGCACGTTAGCGGGCGACAATATATTTTCTGCCAAAACCCGCCCTAGACTTTCACGAATCGGCAAGTTTTCAGTTTCTGCCACAGGGCTTAAAAACTGCTTTATAAATTGACGCGCTTTAACCACAGGCATTGAATTTGGGTCGTAATCGTCCATACAACTTGGGTCGGCTACAACTTGCGCTATTGAATTGGGTGCCAGTGATTTCGGTGAAATAAGGGTAGTTTTCATGTTGATGCTAGAGGCTTGGCTTTATGGTTTTCAATATTATAAAGTCAGCAATCGCAGAAATATTATTTAAGTCTAAAGTTGGAACAGATAAATCAAGGTGCACATCAGAGGCAACTGCAATAATATCCGCCACAGAAGCAGCTAATAATGGCGTATCCATGGCTGTTCTGTAGACTTCAATTTTTGGAATTACAGCAGATTTAAACCCTTCTACCAAAATTAAATCAGCATAGTTTGGGTTCAGTTGAGCCAATAACTCATCTAGATTGGCTTCATCTGAATAGTCAGGGGTTCGTGTCATTTCCGTTATCAACGCCCAACGTTTACCAGAAGCAATCAGCGTTTGTACCGCGCCAGATTCACGAATGTTGTAACTATCTTTACCAGGATGATCAATATCAAACTTATGATGCGCATGCTTGATGACTGAAGTTCTGATGTTGCGTTTTGCCAGCTCAGGGATGAGCTGTGTGATTAAAGTGGTTTTGCCTGCATTGCTACCCGCAGCGCAAATGCCTAAGATTGGTATTGTTCTATTCATAACTAGATTTTAGCTGTAATTCAAGCGCCGCTAAATCTTCAAGCGCATTCAAGTTAATAAATGCTTCTGCATTATCAGTAAAATCTACCTCTATATAATTCAAGCTCTTTTGCCAAGCGCTAACTTTGCGGCCACCTTGTTGAAGGTAGCTAGTTAAGCTGAGCAATACACTTTTTTTGCACAAACAAAATACAGGGTGCGCATTTCCATCACTAGTAGCCACGGCAATGTCAGCATTATGTTTGAGCACGTTAGATAGTAATCGCTCGCCTAAATCTAGCGGAAGCAATGGCGAATCGCAAGGTACCGTGAGTAAATAATCATATTTGGCGTGCTTTAAACCTAAATTAAAGCCTGCTAATGGACCTATAAAGTCTGCAGTTTCATCTTGTAATACAGAGTAGCCCATAACTTGATATTGTGTGATTTCACGGTTGGCGTTGATGATGATTTCATCGACTTGTGAAGCTAAGTGGTTAATTACATGCTGAATGAGAGGTTTTTGTTGCAATAGCACTAAGCCTTTGTCTATTCCTCCCATGCGAGTTGCAAGACCACCTGCAATAATCAAACCAGAAATTGCCATCACTAAAATTATCCGCCAGTATGCGACATAAACCTTATCACTGCTGGCTCAGCACGTCGTAAATCAAAGTCATGCCCTTTTGGTTTAATCGCCATACTACTTAAAATCGCATCAATCAAAGGTTGGTCATCATTTGGGTAGTTTCTTAAAAGTGGCATTAAGTCTACTTTATCCTCTTGCCCCAAACATAGGTATAGCTCGCCTTTGCAAGTAATGCGCACACGGTTGCAGCTTTCGCAAAAATTATGTGAGTGAGGTGAAATAAGACCTATCTTAGTTTTACTGTTGGCTACGCACCAATAGCGTGCTGGCCCGCCTGTGGTCTCGGTGCTAGCAATCAGTGGGTACTCACTTTGGAGTATTTTTAATGTATTGATATTACTGCAGAATGTAGATTCTCGTGAATGGTCAACATCGCCTAAGGGCATTTCTTCAATGAATGAAATATCAATCTCTTGTTTGATTGCAAAATCGACTAATGAAATTGCTTCATCATCATTCACGCCGCGCATTAACACGGTGTTCAGTTTAATACTGGCAAAACCTGCTTGCTTGGCGGCTTGTATGCCGCGCAACACTTTATCTAGCTCGCCGGTGCGGGTGATTTTTTTGAAACGTGTAGCATCCAGACTATCTACGCTGATATTGATGCGTTTCACACCAGCGTTACGTAAATCTTGCGCTTGCTTTTCTAGTTGGCTACCGTTGGTAGTAAGTACTAACTCATTAAGTCCTTCTAACTTACCTACTTTTTCAAACAACCATAATGCATTTTTACGTACCAGTGGTTCACCGCCAGTAATTCGTACTTTGCTCACACCTAGCGATACAAAAGCGCTGACTAAACGAGCGCACTCTTCAAGACTTAATAATTCGTCACGTGGTAAAAAGGTCATGTCTTCACTCATGCAATACACGCAACGAAAATCGCATCTATCGGTAATAGATAGACGAATGTAATCCACTGTTCGACCAAATTGATCTATTAGTTTTGCAGGTATTTTTTTTTGTGGTTTTTCTTGCAACATTTGTGAGGTTTCAGGCACTTTCAACATCATGAATTGTCATGTATTGATAATACATTTAATCAGTGTAATATAACATTTTGTATATCGCATTAGTATAGAGTTGTTTTGGAGAGAATGATTTGCAAGACTTAAGTAAAAATTCGGGTTCAAAATTAGATGCACTCATTGCACAGCATCAAAATATGCCAGGGGCATTGATGCCATTACTGCATGCGATTCAGGATAATATTGGCTACGTACCAGAATCCTCCTATACGTCAATTTCAAAAGCGCTGAGCTTATCTGTGGCTGAAGTACACGGCGTCGTGACTTTCTATCATCATTTCCGTACCCATAAACCAGGCCGTCATATATTGCAAATCTGTCGAGCGGAATCTTGCCAATCTATGGGTTCTGAAGCTTTAGAAGCACATGCTAAAAAATGTCTGAATATCGATTATCACCAAACCACCTCCGATCAAAATATCACTTTAGAGCCCGTTTACTGTCTAGGTAATTGTGCGCTTTCTCCCGCAGTGATGATGGATGAAGAGGTGTATGGTCGCATGACACCAGCTGATTTGGATGCGCTAGTCGCAGAGGTGGCATCATAATGACAACTAAAGTTTATATTCCGCGTGATTCAAGCGCACTGTCGATGGGTGCAGAAAAAGTAGCATTCGCCGTAGCGGTTGAAGCGAAAAAACGTGGCTTAGAAGTTGAAATTATTCGTAATGGTTCTCGTGGCTTGTATTGGCTTGAGACCATGATAGAAGTGGCGACTGACAAAGGCCGTACAGCTTATGGCCCAGTGAAAGTGAAAGACGTTGCGTCATTATTTGATGCAGACTTTCTAAATGGTCAAGCACATCTGCTATCACTCGGTTTAACAAAAGAGCTAGATTGGCTTAAAAAACAACAACGTTTAACGTTTGCTAGAGTCGGTATTACCGACCCAATTTCGCTAGACGATTATATTGCGCATGATGGCTACAACGGCCTTAAAAATGCACTGAAATTATCAGGCGCAGAAATTGTGCAAACCGTCACAGAGTCAGGCTTAAGAGGTCGTGGCGGCGCGGCTTTTCCTACAGGCATTAAGTGGAAGACTGTTTTGGGTTGCGAGTCAGAGATTAAGTACATTGTATGTAATGCTGACGAAGGCGATTCGGGTACGTTTTCAGATCGCATGATTATGGAAAATGATCCCTATGTGTTGATTGAAGGCATGACGATTGCTGGGATTGCAGTAGGCGCAACACAAGGATATATTTATCTGCGTAGTGAGTATCCACATGCTTTAGTTGCATTGAATAAGGCGATAGAAATCGCTGAAGAAGCTGGATATTTGGGTGATAACGTATTAAACAGCGGTAAAACTTTTCATTTAGAAGTGCGTCGAGCAGCCGGTGCGTATGTGTGTGGTGAAGAAACTTCATTGTTAGAAAGCCTAGAAGGTAAACGTGGTTTGGTGCGCTTCAAACCACCATTGCCTGCGATTAAAGGTTTGTTTGGCAAACCAACTGTTGTGAATAATGTGATTTCGCTGGCTACAGTGCCAATTATCTTGGATAAAGGTGCTCAATTTTATGCAGATTACGGCATGGGCCGCTCACGTGGAACGTTGCCGATTCAATTAGCGGGTAATATAAAACATGGCGGTTTAGTCGAATTGGCTTTTGGAATCACGCTACGGGAA
>JAYTHN010000112.1:0-1623 GCA_043732505.1 Methylotenera sp. | reverse complement strand
TAGACCCCGCGCTATGCAGGCTAAAAGTAGGGAAGGAGCTTTTTACTGCTCTAGGGCCACAGTTTATTGACATATTAACCCATGCGAATTTTGGTGTTTTTTTAGATTTGAAGTTTCATGATATTCCTAATACCGTAGCAAAAGCTTGTACCGCAGCCAGTAACTTAGGCGTTTGGATGCTCAACGTGCATGCCAGTGGCGGGCTAGAAATGATGCAAGCTGCACGCACAGCTGTTGAAAGCACAACGGCAAAACCGCTTTTAATTGCTGTGACTGTATTGACTAGTATGAATCAAGACAGCCTTAACAAAATCGGTATTCAAACTGAGTTAGCAACGCATGTACTTAACCTTGCTACGCTGACAAAAGAAGCAGGCTTGGATGGTGTGGTATGTTCAGCACTTGAAGCACAAATATTACGTGCTGAGTTGGGTAAAGCGTTTTGCCTAGTGACACCAGGAATACGCCCTGCCAATGTCAACCAAGATGATCAATCCCGCGTTGTCACTCCTGCAGATGCTTTAAATAGGGGAGCCAGTTATTTAGTGATTGGTAGACCAATTACCAAAGCAACAGATCCGATTAAAGCTTTAGAAGCGATTCATCAAGAGTGTATTAATTTAAAGTTGTAAGGTTCAAGTAGGCAAGGGATGGCATTTTTTAGTTTCATGTTGCAAGCAAATGCATTATTGATACTATTTAAACTATGATTATCACCGTATTATTTATGTTTTACCGTAGAACCTATTAATTATTAGTTTTAAAACTATGGAGAATAAAAAATGAAAAAAATGTTGTTAGCATTAGTTGCTTTATTAAGTTTTAGTCTAAGTGCGCTAGCTGGCGTAAATTTAAATACAGCTACTCAAGATGAGCTTGAAAGCTTAAATGGCATTGGCCCAGTAAAAGCGCAAGCAATTATTGATTACCGTAAAAAGAATGGTGGCTTTAAATCTGTAGACGAACTTGAAAAAGTAGATGGTGTTGGCCCTGTTACATTAGCTACTGTACGTAAAGATGTTTCTATCAGTGGCACCACAACTGTAGTTGAGAAACCAGCGGACAGCAAAGCAACTAAAGACGCTAAACCAGCGAAAGAAGTTAAAGTTGCTAAAGAAACTAAACCATCAAAACCAGCAGATTTAGCAACACAAGCCGCAAAACCAGTAGCTGCGGAAAAACCTGCTAAAGTTGCTGCAGATACCAAACCAGTAAAAGCAGCGGACGCCGCTAAAGTTGAAAAAAAGGCTACAGCTGACGAGAAAAAAGCAGCAGACAAGAAAGCCGCTGGAGATGCTAGAAAAGCAGCAAAAGCAGACAGAGCTCCAGTTGATGAAGTAAAAGCTTCAACTAAATAAGCTTCTGACTTAATGATTAGAAAGCTAGCATGAATAAAAGCCCCGCTAATATTAGGCTTTTTAATTTGTAACAATTTTTAATGGGTGCAAATAATGATTAGCTATTAATCATTATGATGATGTTTGTTTTTATAATGGCCTTTTCCGTGCTTGTATTTGCGCCCGCCATAATTTGCGCTTGTTCTGGGTGATGGTTCAGCAATCACTTTACCAAGCACAGAACCACCCGCTCCACCTAAACCCGCACCAACCACTGCGCCAGTAC
>JAYTHN010000111.1:0-1624 GCA_043732505.1 Methylotenera sp. | reverse complement strand
TTTGATATGACTTGCTGTGCGGAAGCGTTATTTCATGAAAATCATTAGTTACAAATTATTAACAATTGGCGGTAGGCTAAACTCAATATCGTCGCGTTATGGTAATCATCTGTAAAGTTAATTGCAGACGCTAAAAAGCAAAGCATAGATTTAAACCTAAATGAAGTTGCTTAAATAAATTCTAGAGATAGAGGAGAAGTAAAATGCGTAGTATCAAAATGAATAAAATGAAAATATTACTGCCAGCGTTAATGTCGGCAATATTTTCAATATCTGCAATTGCGAATGATCAATATGCTGATACTGCTCGTGTGCTGTCATCTACACCACAATTTGAGCGTGTGAATATGCCGCGACAAGAGTGCCGTACGGAATATCAGCAAGGCTATAATGATGGTGATCATTCTATTGTAGGTGCAGTAATCGGTGGTCTTGCTGGTGGTTTACTTGGTAATACGGTAGGTCGTGGTAATGGTCGCATAGCAGCTGCGGTTGTGGGTGCTGGTGTTGGGGCTATTGCGGGTGATCGACTCAGTAATAATCAATATCGTGGCTCGCGCCCAGTACAAAGTTGTTACCAAGTAGATAATTGGCAAACGGTGACTAACGGTTATTTAGTGACTTATGAATATAACGGTAGAACTTATTCAACGGTTACCAATGCTCAACCAGGTAGATATATTGATGTCAATGTAGCGGTTGCGCCTGGTCGTTATGCTGTTCAGCAAAATAACTATATTCAGCCAATTGTGTATGACAATGGCGGCTGGGATGATGATCGCGGTGGACATGACCGTGGCAGACATCGTGGTTGGGATAAACACCGTGGTGACGATCGGGATGATTAATAGGCAAAACTTAATAATTCCAGAGAGTTAGCTAGTGAGTTAATTCACTTAGGACTATTTAAGCCTATTAACCCAAAAAGTTAATGGGCTTTTTTTATTGAATTAGGCTAGCAAAGATGTAAGTTTCTAACCGCATACAGCTCCTAACAAGTAAAATCTAATAAATAGATTATTAAAGAATATTAAGTGAAACTGACCGTAGATTGTACGCTGACTGATGAATTAACTGGTTTGCAAAACGCAAAAGCCTTGCAAGCGAGTAGCTTAGTTTTTCTGCTAAGCAGAGCTAAACTTACGCACGTGGATCTGCCGCTAGAAGCGCTAGTTTGTGAACAGCACGGTTTGCGTGCCACGCCAGATTATCCTATAGCCGCCATTGCTGCTTCAGCTGACGAACTTGATGATGCGCCTCCACAAGATGATGGCTATTGGTTACGTGCTGACCCTGTGCATTTAGTATTGCAGCGCGATTGTTTTAGTTTAAGTGAGCCGATTCCCTTAGCCATAGATGTTGAACATGCTAAAGATTTAATTAAAAGCTTAAATCAACATTTTGCTCAAGATGGCTTGACGTTTCTAACTGGAAAGTCCGATTTAACTGGTAAATCGGGTGCTTGGTATCTGCATACTAATGATGAGGTTCATATTAAAACGACGTTACCATTTTTAGCTGCAGGGAAAAATGTACATCAATTTATGCCGCAAGGGGAGCGCGCGGCAAAGTGGTTAACAGTAATCAATGAAGCGCAGATGTTGTTACATGAACATCCCGCAAA
>JAYTHN010000110.1:0-1627 GCA_043732505.1 Methylotenera sp. | reverse complement strand
ATAGCTATTCCCCTAAATAATGGCAGTTACAAATGAGCTCGTGCAAAGTCAAATGAGGAGAATACCGCCAAGCCCGCTTTAGATTAGCCCAAAGCTTCTCAATCGGGTTTAAGTCTGGCGAATAAGGCGATAGAAACAAAGGGATACAGCCCGCATCTTCAATAATCTCGATTGTTTCCGCTGATTTATGGAATGCAGCGTTGTCCATCACAATTACCGACCCTGTGACCAATCCAGGCAATAACATATGCAGAAGCCATTGATTAAATACCTCCGTATTGCAAGTACCCTCAAACAACATTGGTGCAATCAATTGATGGTTCAGATAACCACCAATCAAACTGGTGCGAGGTCGTTGATTGGCGTTTTGTAGCCCATAGACCCGCTGCCCTCGTTTGCCCCAGCCATATTGCCGATGTGTGGTGGGTGCGAAGCCCGTTTCATCCACATAAACCATGGGTTGCTTAGCTTGTTTGGCGAGATACTCTCGCTTGAGGAAACGCCGTCGTTTAATGAGCTGGTGTGGTTTGAATGCTTGGGCATATCGCAGCGTTTTTTTTACGCGTGATACCAAGGTTGATGAGTGTTCTGCTAACCGTATTCACTTTAACGCCCAGTTGTGCTGCAATTTCTTTGAGCATCAAATCTGGCTGCGCTTGCACAATGGCAATGAGCTTCTCTCGATCAAATTTACGGTTGGTGCGAGGTCCTGGCTTTTGCGGTCGGTAGTTAACGGGTTGAGCCAGCCATCGATAAACTGTGCGTTCACTAATAGCATAACGCTTAGAGGCTTCCGTGCGCCCTCCACCTTGAAGTATAAAGTCCAAGATGCGTTGACGTAAGTCTTGACTGTAAGCCATCGTAATCTCCTTTAAGAAATTTACCACTTGCGTTAGCTTATCATGTCTTTATTTTTAGGAACAGCTATAACGTTATGCGTCAATAACAAATGCCCATATAAAAGTATGGCTATTTATATGGATATATATTATCATTAATGAATGGCAAAAACAAAGTTCGAGTGGGATGCTGAGAAGGATGCGCTTAACCAAAAAAAGCATGGTGTTTCATTTGCAATTGCCCAGTACGCTTTTGCAGACCTACACCGTGTGATTGCCAAAGACGACACCCACAGCCAATCTGAAGAACGTTTTTATTGTTTTGGTGAAGTTGATGGCGGCGTTTTAACGGTGCGATTTACCTATCGCACCTCAATTATTAGGATTATTGGCGCAGGTTACTGGCGCAAAGGAAAGGCAATTTATGAACACGAAAACAAGTAAAGCGAGTTTATCTAAAATAAAATATACGAATGAACTTTTAGGCGATGTTAAAGTAGTTAAAGACTTTTTACCATCACCTGCTGAGCTGTCGTTCAATGAAGAGGTTGTCAAAGTGACATTGGCATTGAGTAAAAAAAGCATTGATTTTTTTAAATCTGAAGCTACTAAAAATCATACGCAGTATCAACGCATGATTCGCCGTTTAGTTGATGCATATGTTGATTCTCACAGCCCGTCCTAACCCATCTATAAAGACTTCCCTGTCAACCCCACGGGGTTGATTTCTTGTAGACGCTTTTTTAGCTCATTTCATTTCCTAACAAATTCCACTGCGTAGCGCGATT
>JAYTHN010000109.1:0-1629 GCA_043732505.1 Methylotenera sp. | reverse complement strand
ATGAACAATTAATTTCCTCAGTCCTGATAGCGTTTCCATGTTCCATCTGAAATCAAACAAGCACTTTCATGCCTAGCGTCATTGATGCCATCACCTTTAGTACCTAATGTGTAATTGCGGCATTTATTACCATTTACACTAAAACCGTTTAGCGGAGTAACAGTGTAATTCAATCCATTTTCTGGATTAATCCATGTCACTGGCCTTTGTTGCACTCCTAGCTCTAAAGCATGGCCTAGACACCCTCGGTCAGCATCATCAAAGTCCTGGCCAATTTTATGTCCAATAAAAGAGCCTAAAACAGTACCTAGTATAATGGCTACAGCTCTATTATCACCTTCACCTATGGCTGAACCTATTGCACCGCCGACTGCACCCCCTACGACGGTAGCAATAGCCGCACGGTTACAATGTCCATCTGATATGCCGTAATCATTTGACCATTGCCTACCCGTATAACCCGTGTAATAAGCGTCATGCTGTTTTCTCCAACCATGTGCTGGTGCCCATGGTGGTGGGTCTGCATATACTTGTGGGGCGAGCGAGATAAGCATAACAAACAAACTCATCCTAATTTTGCAACTTTTAATCTTAGTCATATTAATTCTCCATTTATTAAAAAATCTTGGATAAACATGACAAATGTATAAAGGGGCCAACAAAAGCCCCTTTATACATTCTTATCTATTACATTTTCAAATTTTTTTAATAGACGTAGCTTAGTAATGCACCTACTCCATAATCTGGGCTGCCATCCGCAAAACCTTTAACTAAATATCCTTGTGCTTTCCAATTTGAAGTCACTTTGTAATTAACGAATGCTGTCATTTCACTCACCGGCGAACCATTACTCGTAATCGCTGGCCTGTAATCGTAGACTACACCAGCCGTTGCTTTTGGGGCTAGCTTATAAGTGCCACCTACTGAACCATAAAACACATTATCTAATGGAGTTTGATCTGTATCCCCGTACACACGATACCCTAGTCCAGCAAGTGCAGTGAAATCACCATAACTTTTGTATAGATCTACTTGAGCTGAGTAATCATTTTCACCAGTACCAAGCCCTTTATTTTCGTCTGCAGTACCAAATTTTACTTTACCAGTAATATCTACCACTGGCGCAAACACGTTACCATCATAGATACTGTAAGTTGCCCCTGCCACAATATCGCCTAATCCAGATTCAGTAGTGCGTTTAGCCGTAGCTCCGCTTTCTTTAAATTTACCAATGCCAGGCGAAACATTACCAGGACCAGTGATAGTGACGTAGGGTACAGTCAACTTAAGCGTCAATCGATCGATTTCATATTTGCCAATGACTGGGACAGAGGTAATATCTGTCCTGTCATTGCTACCGTACTTACCTGAGCTGTAATCAACGCCTGAAGTCACCGTGAAGACACCTTTGTCTTCAGCCTGAGCAGTATGCATTGCAAATCCAGTAATACTACTAATGGTTATTGCTGTTGCGACTAATGTTTTCTTCATAGTGACTTTCAAGTAAATAAAAAATGAAATTATATTATTAATTAATGGCCAGGACCAGACTTTTCAGGACGTTCCACTTTTTCAGGACGCTCAATTTTTTCAACACGTTCTACTTTTTCAGGACGTTCTACTTTTTCA
>JAYTHN010000108.1:0-1629 GCA_043732505.1 Methylotenera sp. | reverse complement strand
ATGGGCAACGCTCACGCTCGCAAATCGCCTTAAAGCGTGGCAAGTCTTCTTGTAAAATCGCCATCACGTAACGCTCTTGCGCCTCGTTACTCCACAATTCGCGTGGCGACATTCCAGGCTCTTCATTATGCACATCACGCAATTGGAATACCGCACCTACACCTGCATCATTCACCAACTCTGGAAATGCATTAGAAATACCTCCAGCGCCTACATCATGAATGCTTAAAATCGGGTTTTTATCGCCAAGCTGCCAGCATCTATCAATGACTTCTTGTGCTCTTCTTTCCAACTCAGGATTACCACGCTGCACCGAATCAAAATCCAGATTTTCAACGTTACATCCTGTATCCATACTAGATGCAGCACTGCCACCAAGCCCGATTAACATTGCTGGGCCACCTAATTGCACTAAAGCCGCACCCACTGGAATTGGATTCTTTTTAGAATGCTTGGCTGAGATATTACCTATACCCCCTGCCAGCATGATTGGTTTGTGATAGCCACGTACTTCAGCTTTACCATTTGCGTCTTGTGTTTCTAACTCAAATGTACGGAAATAGCCTGCAATATTTGGGCGACCAAATTCATTATTGTATGCCGCACCACCCAATGGTCCGTCTGTCATAATCTTTAATGGTGATGCTATTCGACTAGGCTTGCCGTAGTTCGCTAACTCCCAAGGCTGGGTAAAGTTTGGGATGTTTAAATTAGATACTGAAAAGCCAGTTAAACCCGCTTTAGGTTTAGAACCTCTTCCAGTTGCACCTTCATCACGAATCTCACCGCCTGCGCCAGTTGCTGCACCAGCAAACGGTGAAATAGCCGTTGGGTGATTATGCGTTTCTACTTTCATTAAGTAGTGCATTTCCTCCTCAATATAGCCATACGCGCCATCATTTTTTGGGTAAAAACGCTTTGTGGTTTCACCAGCTTTAGAGCCAGCTACAATTGAGGAGTTATCAGAATACGCCATTACCGTATTACCTGGGTTTAGCTTGTGTGTATTGCGTATCATGGCAAACAAAGACATTGCCTGTTCTTCACCATCAATCACCCAATCCGCATTAAAAATCTTATGACGACAGTGTTCAGAGTTCGCCTGTGCGAACATCATCAACTCAACATCAGTTGGATTACGATTGATTTTAGTGAAGTTATCGAACAGATAATCTATTTCGTCTGTTGATAAAGCTAAACCTAATTCACTATTCGCTTTTTCTAACTCAGCCTTGCCACCCTTCAATACATCAATTGTGCTTAGTGGCACAGGCGTGTCTGTATGGTAAAGTTTTTCTGCATCACTGAAGTTAGCAAACACCATTTCAGTCATGCGGTCGTGAATCAATGGCAGTAACTGCTGACGCTCAATTTCTGTAAGTGTATGACCATCTTCAGTACGAGTATAAAAAGCAACGCCTCTTTCAACACGTTGAATTTCAGGTAATCCACAGTGTTGCACGATATCTGTCGCACGCGATGCCCATGGTGAAATCGTTCCTACTCTAGGTAATACTAAAAAGAAATCACCTTGAGGCCCCTCTTGTTGCAAGGTCGGGCCATAAGTAAGGATTTGTTCAAGTGTATTTTTTTTTGCAATACTCAGGTTTGAATCTGTGCCATTATCCA